>CAZLTA010000170.1:0-3503 GCA_964562345.1 uncultured Planctomycetia bacterium | reverse complement strand
AAGTCCGAATCTGCCGCTTATTACTGCCTCACCGGAAGGTATTTTTTCTCTTATTACAGGAGCAGATTGAATTTTTCCATCCAGAATTATCGCAAGCCTCTTACCTACATTGTCAGCAGTAATTCTGGAAAATTTCCTAGCTCCTTTAGAATTAAACTTTATCCCTACAATAGGCTGATTAAACTTTGATTGGTCGAAACGGACCTCTGCATTTACCAGATATTCGCCTGTAAGAGACGCTGCCTTCTCAACCAGTAAAGACTCTTCATCCATATATTTAAGTTCATAGCCTGCTGGAATATTACCTTCCAAAGCTCTTTTAACAAGCTCCGGTTCCTTGGAAACCAGTTTGAATTCCAAAAGAGCGGTTTGACCGATTAATTTAATAGCCCGATCTCTTTCTGTAACGCCGGGTAATTGTATTAAGATTTTATCTTTTCCCTGCTTTTGAAGAATCGGCTCTTTAACACCGAACTCATCAATCCTGTTCCGCAATACTTCCAGAGCCCTATCTAATGCGCCTTTTCTCGCTTCCTCCGGTATTTTGGAAGTTTCGACCCTTAAAACAAGATGCATGCCGCCTTTTAAATCAAGACCTAGGTTTATTTTTTCATTTAATGGATACAAACTTACAATAGATATACTCACAACAGCTAAAATAATAACTGTTTTCCAAAAAGAGCGCCTCATTATCTTACTCCTCCTTTTTCCATGCAATAAATATTGCTCAAATTAAATTTTAAAGCCGGAAATCTCCTGAAATTATTTAATTACTCTTGCTATCGCTGTCTTATCTATTAAAACCTTTGCCTCGTCATCCACTTTTAAAACAACCGTATTTTTTTTGATATCCTGAATAACACCATAAATCCCGCCTATGGTGACAACTTCATCGTTCTTTTTCAGATTTTCCAGTATATTCTGATGCTCTTTCTGCTTCTTATGCTGAGGTCTTATAAGCAGAAAATAGAAAATAAAAAAAATCAGAATCAGCGGGAAAAACGCGGCCATTGGATTCGGCTGAACAGCAGGTTCAATCTGAGCAAATATCATTTCTATCCTCCTTGTAAAATTTTAAAACATCTTCTTTTAGTTCTTGCCAAAAATCTCCTTTAATCGCCTGTCTTATTTTTTCCATAAGTTTACTATAGAAATATACATTATGGAAGGATAAAAGTCTAAGCCCCAGAATTTCACCGCTATTAAACAAATGCCTGATATAAGCACGGCTGTATTCCCGGCATACAAAACAATCACATTCGTTATCAATGGGAGAGAAATCTTCCTTGTATTCCGCATTTCTCAAAACCTTTCTGCCTCTGGATGTAAAAGCTGTTCCGGTACGGCCGTAACGGGTGGGTATGACACAATCAAACATATTGCAGCCCATATCAACACACCTGATGATATCCTGAGGCATGCCGACACCCATAACATAAAGAGGAGTATCCGAAGGAATATTAGCAGCAACATGTTCTACAATTTCATAAACCAAACTCTTTGGCTCCCCGACACTTACACCGCCAATTGCATAACCGTCAAAACCAATTTCTAATAACGCATCCAAACAGTCTTTCCTTAAATTCTTATAAGTAGAACCTTGTATTATTCCAAATAAAAGAGGCCTTGTGGTATTTTTAAAATCATAAAACTTTAAAAAACGGGCTTTGCTTCTTTTTGCCCAATTTATCGTATTATCCAGCGCTTTTTTTGCTTCTACCTCTGCCGCAGGGTATGCCGCAGGCTCATCTAAAGGCATTATAATATTGCTCCCTAAAGACAGCTGAATGTCTATTACATCTTCAGGCCTCAAGAAATGGCGCGAACCGTCTATATGAGAATTGAATTCAACGCCCTCTTCATTCACTTTTCGCAGTCTGGCCATACTGAAAACCTGATACCCGCCGCTGTCTGTAAGAATAAACCTATCCCATGACATAAATTTACCCAGGCCGCCTGAATTTTCTATAATTTTAACTCCCGGCCTCAGGTAAAGATGATAAGCGTTTGCAAGAATGATTTTAAAATCCATGGATTTTAAATCTTCTGCTGTTAAAGTCTTAACTGTTGCCTGCGTCGCAACAGGCATAAAAACAGGCAATTCCACCCCTAAAATTTTCATATTATTAACATTTGAATTTTTAAAAGAAGGCTACTTTAAAATTAATTCTAATCCCAACTTATCCTTGATTTCCTTTAAAAGTTCCTTTCTTACTTCTATTCTCTGGCCGGACTCTAAAACCACCTTGCCTCGCGGCTCTGCATAGATTATCCTCAGAGGAATATCCCCCTTATACCTGTTCACAATTTGCATTAAAGACTTAAGCAAAGCATCTAATTCATCTTCAGCTTCCAGTTCTATAAACGCAGCAGAAACAAGTTTAAAAGGCGCCTCCTCTATATTAATTACATCTGAAACAATGATTTGCGGCTGGTCGCCTCTGGTCATAAATTTACCTTTTAAAAATACAATATTGCCTTCCAAAATCAAGCTGGAATTTTTTTCATATACCTTGGGAAAAGCAACTGCTGTAATAGATGCCTCCAGGTCTTCCAGCTTTATTATCGCCATCTGCTGGTTTTCTCCTTTGGTTATCTTCTTTTTCAATGCAGAAATCAGACCGCCGATTATAACATCTTGTCCTTCTGAAAGCTGCAAAATATCCTTTGTATTAACAGTACTGTATTTTTTAATTAGTTCCTGATATTTTTCTAAAGGATGGCCGGAGATATAAAAACCGAGATAATTCCTCTCAAACTTAAGCAGTTCTTCCTTAGGCCATTCATTGATATCCGGGATAAATTTATCATCGTCTATCTTAAACACTTCATTGGTGTTAAAAAAAGAAAGCTGCCCTTTCAAATTGTCTTTCTGAAAAGATTGAGCCGCATCCAGCGCCCTGTCCAAAACAGCCATTAAAGAAGACCTTTTGTAGCCCAAAGAATCGAAAGCACCCGTTTTAATCAGGCTTTCAATTACTTTTTTATTTACAGCCCTGGAATCCACCCTTTTACAAAAGTTAAATATGGATTCAAACCTGCCATTATCCCGGCGTGCTTTTATTATAGATTCTATTGCATGTATACCAATATTCTTTACAGCAGAAAGACCGAACCGGATAGTATTATCGTCCACATAAGTAAACCGCGCATAACTTTCATTGACATCAGGGCCTAAGATTGTTATTTTCCTTTTCTGGGCATATCTAAGATATTCTTTTAATTTATCGGTATTATGCATTTCGCTGCTCAAGAGAGCCGTAATGAATTCCAGGAAGAAATGCGCTTTTAGATAAGCTGTCCTATAAGAAATCATAGAATATGCTGTGGAATGGCTTTTGTTGAAACCATATCCGGCGAATTTTTGTATTAAATTGAAAATCTTCTTTGCTTTTCTTTCGCTTACATTATACGCTTTTGCACCCTGAATAAATTTCTCCTCCTGCTGGGACATTACATCAGACAGCTTTTTACCCATAGCCTGCCTTAACAAATCTGCCTCA
>CAZLTA010000169.1:0-3512 GCA_964562345.1 uncultured Planctomycetia bacterium | reverse complement strand
CTGACGAATTCTGCGGAAGATCGCGCAATGGCGCTGGATGATATGGCGGATATTAGGATGTCTGGTTTGTGGATTGTACATGAGGTTCAAACTTTTGCTAAAACCCCGACAAAGGTAGTGTTTCATAATTGACGTTCAGTGATGAGTATATCAGCAACGGCAATTGACTTGTTTTGTGGTGCTGGTGGAATGACACACGGCTTTATAAAAGCCGGGATACCTGTAATTGCTGGTATCGATACAGACGAAACATGCAGATATGCATATGAAGAGAATAATAATGCAACCTTCATCAACAAAGATGTCAGAGATATTACAGGAACTGAATTGGCAAGGCTATATCCAGAAAATGGGATCAGAATACTTGCAGGTTGTGCACCATGTCAACCATTCTCGACCCATACGCAAAAAAACAGCAAAAGAAATGAAGACGAGAAATGGGGATTGTTGCATTCATTCTCAAGATTAATAAAAGAGATAGAACCCGATATTGTCTCTATGGAAAATGTACCTCAAATTGAAAAGCAAGAGATATTCTCGGATTTTATTAGAAATCTAAAAGAACTCGATTATCATATATCTTGGCAATTTGTGTATTGTCCCGACTATGGAATACCACAGACAAGAACACGTTTGGTTCTTTTGGCTTCAAAATTGGGAAGAATAAAACTAATACCTAAAACACATACACCCTCGCGATATCGAACTGTTGAAAAAACCATTGGAAATCTTGAACCTATAAGGGATGGAGAAACTTCTAGTAAAGATCCCTTACACAGGGCATGCGAGCTTATAGCAATAAATAAAGAACGAATTTATCAGTCGAAACCAGGAGGAACTTGGCGAGATTGGGACAAAGAACTGCGCACCCCTTGCCATAGAAAGCCCTCGGGCAAAAGCTATGTTTCTGTCTATTCGAGAATGGAATGGGATAAACCCGCACCTACTATTACAACACAGTTCTATAATTTTGGTACTGGTCGTTTTGGACATCCAGAACAAAATAGAGCACTAACTTTGAGAGAAGGTGCACTTTTACAGACATTTCCAAAATACTATAAATTCATTGATCCAAAACAGCCTTTTTCCATTAAGCGCCTTGGACAACATATCGGTAATGCAGTTCCTGTTAAATTAGGTAAAATTATTGGCAAGAGCATTTTAAAACATTTGGAGGAATATAATGGCGGATGAAAGGCAATTTAACTTCGAAATTTCTTTAAGCGTTTTAAATCACTTGGGGAGGAATTTATATCGAAGCTTTATAACTGTTCTTGGGGAAGCAGTTTCCAATTCTTGGGATGCCGATGCCGAAAATGTGTGGATTTATATCGATAAGGATAAAAACTATCTTGTTATAAAAGACGACGGGGATGGCATGACCGCAGATGATTTTCAGAATAAATTTCTGAAAATTGGATACACGAAGAGAAAAAACGGAGTGACTAAATCTGCAAAGGGAAGACCTTATATTGGCAGGAAAGGGATAGGCAAGTTAGCATTGTTATCCTGTGCAGATAAGATTACCGTCATATCAAAAACAGAAGGTGGCGATTATGACGGTGGTTCAATAGATAATTCGGGATTAGACGAAGCAATTACGAAAGATTTAACACCTCAAGAATATCCTTTGGGTGGATGGGATCCAGAGATTTTTAAGCCTTATACAGAAGACCACGAAAAAGGAACTATAGTTTATTTCGAGAATATAAAAGACGGGATAAGGAATACACTAGATTACTTAAAAAAATCGATCGCTTTATATTTCAGGTTTTCACTTCTTGATGATTCTTTCAATATCTTCTTAAATAGCGAGGAAATCACCCTAGATTGCTTGGATGATCTTGTCTCAAAAACTGAATTTCTATGGATAATAAATGATCTCCAAGACCCATATATCGATAAGCTTCTAGAATATTTTACTCCAAAAGACAATGAAGAAAAGCAACTTAATGTAGATATAACAATTCAAGGTTTTATTGCCTCTGTTGAAAAACCGAGACATCTCAAAATCATTAATACCGACGAAAGGATCGGCGTCGATCTATTTGTTAATGGGAGACTAAGGGAAAGAGATATTTTAAGGCAAATACCCACGTCAAGAGTAGTCGAAAACTATTTATATGGTCAAATTCATTTTAATGAACTAGATGACGCTAAAGATAGGTTCGCGACCGCTCGAGAGGGTATTGTTGCTAATGATCCTAAGTATAAAGAATTATTAGAAACTTTGAAGAGCTCAATTATTAATACAGTTATTGAAGATTGGGATATTTGGAGAGTAAAGCATAGAGAAGAGGGAGATTCGGAAAATACAAGGATCACTCAAAAAGAGAGAAAAGCAGGAGAATTATTTGATGTAATAGCCAAAGAATATATTCTTCCTGAAGATTCAGTTAATAGAGAAAAAGTCAATAGTTGGGTTAATGATTTAGAAAATGATGCAAGATTTAATTTTGCTTCATATTCAGATTGTTTCATTTCTGAAAATTTGGTCAGGAACTTAATCCAAGAAAATAATATTGATATATCCGGTGTCCGAGATGATATTGATCGTTTAAAAAATACGGAAGCTCAAAACAAGGAGGCGGGCAATATTAATATTGAGCTAAGACAGGCGAATATTGATATTAGCTACCTTGATATGACTAGTCTCGCAAGATTAGTCGATACGACGGGTCAGATAAATTGCCTATATAACGATTCGAAGCAGTATAAACCGATTAGAGATGCTCTAATGCATACGGCTCGTTTGACCGACGAGGCAAAACGAAAACTGACTACAGTTTACGAGAATATAAAAAGTAGAATATTAGTTCTTTTATCAATAGATAATTAACAAATATTGCTAACCAAAACGAATAGAATTAGAAGAATATGAGTGATACAGTCTCCGAAAAAAAGCGTTCCGAGATAATGAGGGCGAGTAAGCCCAAGAGAAACAAATCCACCGAATTGAGGCTTATTCATCTTTTTAGACAATTGGATATGAAAGGTTGGAGAAGGAACTATAAAATAGCTGGTTCAATTCCAGATTTTGTTTTTCTAAAAAAGCGAATTGCTGTTTTTGCAGATGGTTGTTTTTGGCATGGACATAATTGTAGAAATGTTACACCGAAGGAAAACGCTGAATATTGGCGAGAAAAAATAGAGCAAAATAAAAAACGAGACAGAGATATCGTCAATAGACTCACGATGAAAGGATGGAAAGTCTTCAGAATTTGGGAATGTGAGATAAAGAGGGGAAATATCTTCCAGAATTTGATTGATCTTGTTAAATCAGAGAAATTGAAATATCCTTCAATTCCAAAATCATCTCATAACCATCCCAACGCACAATAAATGAACCCCACCAAACTGAAAACCCTAATCCATTGCTTCCAAAACAGAAATATCTCCTCCCTCGACTTACCCGACACATCAGAAAAACTGAAGAAGGCAAGACGCATTCAAAAGGCATCTGAAAAACCCCGCAAGCTCAATCTATAAACTCCCAAATCATTACCAAAAAA
>CAZLTA010000168.1:0-3590 GCA_964562345.1 uncultured Planctomycetia bacterium | reverse complement strand
ATAATGAGTTCGGGTTCGATTATCTGAGAGACAATATGGTAATCAGCTCTGAAGACCTTGCTCAGCGTGAACATTACTATGCGATCGTTGATGAGGTTGATTCTATTTTAATAGATGAAGCAAGGACTCCTTTGATTATTTCAGGCCCCAGTGAGGAATCGGTTGAGAAGTATTATCGCGGTGATAGAACTGCAAAACAGCTTAAGGCGCGGGTTATTGTAGATGCCAGGAATACTCAGGACGGCTTTACTATAATCAGAACGGGGGATGGGAGAGAGGAGAAAATTCCCAGAGATGAATTTGATAAAAATTATGATGCTATTGTAGAAGAAAAAAGCAACAATGCCCGTTTAACGGCTGAGGGAGAGAAGAAGTGTGAGCAGATTCTTAAAATAGACAGTTTATGGGAACAGATGCCGGATGCATATTCGGAGCCCTGGGCGCATTATATAACTCAATCTTTAAGAGCACGGTATCTTTTTAACAGAGATACTCATTATGTTATAAAAGAAGGACAGGTTTTGATTGTGGATGAATTTACCGGGCGCCTTATGCCGGGCAGGCGCTGGTCAGATGGTTTGCATCAGGCGATTGAGGCAAAAGAGAACCTCAAAATAGAGCAGGAAAATCAAACTTTGGCTACTGTGTCATTCCAAAATTATTTCAGAATGTATGAAAAACTTTCCGGAATGACAGGGACTGCTGAAACTGAAGCTGCAGAGTTTACTAAAATTTACAAATTAGATGTTGTTGTAATTCCTCCCAACAAGCCTTTACACAGAATCCAGCATTCAGACGTAATATATAAAAGCCAGCGCGAAAAGTTTGATGCTGTTGTCAAAGAGATAGAGGAGCTGCATAACGCAGGGCGTCCTATGCTTGTAGGAACCACATCTATCGAGAAATCAGAACTTTTAAGTGAATTGCTTAAGCGGCGAGGCATCAGCCACAACGTTTTAAATGCTAAGTATCATGAGAGGGAAGCCGAAATTGTTTCTCAGGCGGGAAGATTTAAAGCTGTAACCATTGCGACCAATATGGCCGGCAGAGGTACCGACATTCTTCTGGGAGGCAATCCTGAGTTTCTGGCAAAAACAACATTTAAGCAGGAAGGCCGGGATTTAAGAGAAATAACTGATGAAGAATTTCAAAAAGTTCTTAAAGATATTACTTCAGCGGTTAATAAGGAGCATGATAAAGTCGTTGAGTTGGGAGGACTTCATGTTATAGGGACCGAACGGCATGAAGCCAGGCGGATTGACAACCAGCTCAGGGGCCGTGCCGGCCGTCAGGGAGACCCGGGTTCTTCCAAATTCTATCTTTCTTTAGAAGATGAATTAATGCGGCTTTTCGGGAGTGAAAGGATTGCGTTGATAATGGATAAATTAGGGATTCAGGAAGGTGAGAAGATAGAACATTCTTGGATCAGCAGTGCAATATCTACTGCACAAAAAAGGGTTGAAAATTTTAACTTTGAGATTAGAAAACACCTGCTTGATTATGACGATGTTATGAACAAACAGCGCCAGGCTATATACAGGGAGAGGAAAAACGTTTTAATAAGCAGTAATTTAAAAGAGCATATTTATGAAATTTTGGAAGAAATTTTAGAATATAAAATAGAGAACTTTATTCCTGAAGGTGTTTTGCCTGATGATTATGATTGGGATGGATTGAACAAATGGCTTCTGGACAAGTTTAGAGCATCTATTCCGGCAGCAGCTCTTAAAGAAGCAGCTTTAGAGGATGTAAGAGAGGTTAAAAGTAACTGGGAGAATATCATTGGTAGTTGCTTTGAATTTTTGGCTGGGAAGTTGAAGGAGCTTTATGAACTGCGGGAAAAAGAAGTCGGAGCGGATGAATTAATAGGACTGGAGAAAATGATATTTTTACATGTTATAGATATGCGCTGGAAACAGCACCTTTATGCCCTTGATTACCTGAGGGAAGGAATAGGACTCAGGGCATATGGACAGAGGGACCCTCTGGTAGAATATAGAAATGAATCCTATAATATGTTCCAGGAAATGACAGACAGGATTAAACTGGATGTTCTGGAGTATTTATACAAATTCCATCCCAGGTTTAATATTGCGCCTGTTGGATTAATGGAAAAATCAGCCCAGGATTATAAACATGAAGAAGTAAATCAGTTTCAGGCGGTTAAAAGAATGGCCAAGGGCGAAGAATCTCATGCCGCTCATGTAATCCCGGGACAATCTGCGGGCGGAGGGAAAACAGAACCGTACAGGAGAGCAGGCAAAAAAGTAGGCAGAAACGATCCCTGCCCCTGTGGCAGCGGGAAGAAATATAAAAAATGCTGCTATCCAAAATACGGGTGAGACGTTTCTCCCTTGTTGTGATATCTGCATTTTTAAGCGTCTGCGCTTTTTACCGTTGTGAGTTTTTAATTTTTCTGGGGATAGTACCTTTCCTTTTTGTCATATTTAAAACAGATTCCCGCAAAAAAAGATTTCTTTCAGGCTATGTCTGGGGGGCGGTTTATTTTGCCGGGCTTTGTTATTGGTTAATTCATATTTCATTGTTAGGCATGATTATTCTTATTATGTATCTGGCACTTTATCCGGCAGTATTTGCTGTTCTGTGCAGGTTTAAAAGTGAGCATAGTAATATCTATTATGTTTCAGGATTGTGGGTCACTCTGGAGTTTCTGCGGTCGGTTTTATTTACGGGATTTCCCTGGGGGCATTTAGGCTATGTCTTGTTTAAAAAAACAGCTTTAATTCAAATCGCAGATATTGCAGGCGTATATGGCGTTTCTTTTGTAATAATATTGGCGAATTGTGTGATTTTTTATATTTTTACAAAACATAGTTTCAGAAAAAAAGTATTACATTTTCTTGTTTTAACCATAATTTTAATTTCCTCGTTTATATACGGCAGTAATCGTTTAAAAACTCTTGTCCCTGAAGATGTAATTGCTGATGTTGCGTTAATTCAGACAAATGTTAATTCTCATTTTAAATGGGATGAATCTTTTTATCAGGACAATTTGGAACATTTCAAGCTGCTTTCTCTGATTGCAAAATATAAAAATGCGGAATTCATAATTTCACCGGAGTCGATTTTTCCTTATTCCTGGGGCAGGGACAGGAATGTAGAGCAGCATGTAGAATCGATTATGGCAGAGATTAAAATACCTCTGCTTTTAGGAATTCCGTTTTATGAGAATAGTAAAATATATAATTCTGCACTGTTTTTGGATGAAAACGGTAAAGTCAATGGAGTGTATTTTAAAATGCATCTGGTGCCTTTCGGTGAATATATACCTTGTAAGAAGGTATTTTCATTTTTAGACAGTTTTTATCCCATAGGCTCCTATAGCAGGGGTGAAAATTTTAAGCTGTTTAATTATAAGAAGCATCCGTTTTCTGTTTTAATCTGCTACGAGGATATTTTCCCGTATATTTTCAGGCGGGCTGTTATCTCAGGCGCCAATTTCTTAATAAATCAGTCCGATGAAGGATGGTTTAAAGCCTCGAGTGAAGCGTATTTGCATAATCAGATTACAGTATTCAGAGCGATTGAAAACAGGCGCTCTCTGTTGCGCGCTACAAATACTGGGATAA
>CAZLTA010000167.1:0-3605 GCA_964562345.1 uncultured Planctomycetia bacterium | reverse complement strand
TAATGTTGTTTTACCTGCATTGGTATAGCCGACAAGTGCAATGACGGGAATTTCGCTTCTCAACCTCCTTTTTCTTAAAGAGCCGCGTCTTTTCTTGACCTGATAAAGCTCGTTTTTCAACCCGCTTATTTTTTTTCTTATCCTTCTTCTGTCCACTTCCAGTTTTTTCTCACCCGGCCCCCTGGTCCCGATTCCGCCACCCAGCCGTGAAAGCAAAACCCCCTTGCCTTTTAATCTCGGCAATAGATACGTAAGCTGGGCAAGTTCAACCTGCAATTTTCCCTCAGCACCCTTGGCATGATGAGCAAATATATCAAGTATCAACTCTGTCCTGTCTATCGTTTTAATGCCGATTTTATCTTCGATATTCTGCTGTTGGGTGGAAGACAAATCCTGTGAAAATATTACAACATTACACCCGCTGTGCCGCACAGCTTCTCCAATCTGCTCGACTTTGCCTTTCCCGATAAAATAAACAGGATTGATTCTCTTTATCACACACAGCATATCTGCTGCCGCCTCACAGCCTGAAGATACAACAAGCTCGCGCATCTCATGAGACATCTCCTCACTCATCCAGGAAGTTTTCCTGTTTTCTTCAATGACAGTGACAACAAAAGCTTTTTCTCTCATGTTTTTTCAGATTTTAAATCCTGAACAATAAACTCTGCCGCAAAGTGAATCGAATCAAAATTATCAATATTTATCCAGTTAATTCTTTTATCGCGCTTCAGCCATGAAAGCTGCCTTTTAGCAAAACGGCGGGTATTTCTTTTAATGAGCCGTACTGCTTCATTAAAATCATATTCGCCTCTAAGATGAGCTATGATTTCTTTATACCCATGAGCCTGATAGGCAGTCAAGCTCATGCCTGTATTCCAGATATTTTTAACCTCATCAAGCAATCCCTGATTTATCATTTCATCAACTCTGGAATTAATTTGATCATAAATTTTAATTCTGTTCCTTAAAACTGCATAAATTGTTATATCATACCGGGAATATATCCCTTTTTTCTGTTTCTTTAATTCAGAAATCTTACCCCCTGTTTGATAATAAACTTCAATTGCTCTTGCAATCCTTCTAAAATCATTGGCATGAATTTTTTCTGCCGCCTCAGGGTCTATTTTCTCAAGTTCCTTATAAAGGCTCATCTCCCCCTGCTCCTGAGCCTTTTTTTTCAATTCATCCCGCAATTCCAAATTTTTCCCGGGGCCTTTAAAAATACCATCTAAGAGAGAATAAAGATACATAACACTCCCGCCGACAATTACAGGAACATGCCCTCTGTTTACTATTTCAGAAACCGCTATTTCTGCCATGGCTGCATATTTTGCAGCATCAAAACCTTCTTTAACCGATACAATATCTATTAAATGATGCGGTATTTCATTTCTTACTCCCTCATCAGGTTTAGAAGTACCAATATTCATCTCTCTATATACTGCCATGGAATCACAGGAAACAATCTCTGTATTCTTCAGCATACGGGAGAGTTCAATAGACAACATTGTTTTACCGATACTTGTACAGCCTGTAATAACAATTGCGGAGGGCTTTTTAAAATTTGAATTAGACATTAAAAATATCAGGGGTATATCATTCCGCTGAAACCGCCTGATGCCAATTCTTTCAACTGATTCTCAGCTTCCAGCCTGGTTTCAAACATGCCTACACGCACTCTGTAATATAGTTTCCCTTTATGCACTATTTTTTTTATATGGGCATCGTATCCCAAAGAAGAAACCTTTCTAGATAAATTGTAAGCATTGTCATAATTGAGGAACGAACCTATTTGAATTGTAAAGAAAAATTCGTTTTCTGTCAGAATCTTACGCGCATATGTTGATGAAATAGATGCGGGATATTTTTTTACCAATTTATCAAAATACTCTTCTGCAGCATCCCATTCGCCTGCTTTGCGCAGGCAAAGCGCATATTTATACATAACCTCAGATGTCAATTCACTAAAAGAGTATTCGTTCAGGAATGCAGAATAGAGCAGGCCCGCTTTTTTAAATTCTCCTTCCAGAAAAAAAGTATCTGCATTACCCGATAAAGCATATTCTTTCCATATGCCGCTGTAAAAAGAGAGCTTTTCAAAGTAACTCCTTGATTCCTCAAAACTCATCCTTTTGCTCAACAATAACGCTTTGAGATAATATATTTTGGGCGAACTATTTTGGTTCTTAAGCAAAGAGTCAACAATGCGCTCTGAAATATTGTACTTTCCATTCAAAAAATAAACCCAGGCTTCATCAAGCTCATCAGCCTGAGCAATTTTTATTATACAGACGCATGCTAAAACAATAAAAACCCGCCTCACTCTATAATTTCTCCTCTTAAACTGTTAATCCTTACTTCTTTAATTTTAACATTCTTTACCTTTCCTTCCAACAAAGAACCTTCAGCATACACGGTAAAATTCTGTCTGCTTCTTCCTTTATAAAAGCCGCTTTTATCCTTCGTCTGGAATAAAACCTCCAGAGTGTTCCCCTCTAACTTTGCTTTTTTTCTGGAAGATATTTCCTCCTGAATGAATAAAGCGATTGAGTTTCTTCTCTCTTTCTCTTCTCTCGTTACATTATCATCAAATTTATTTGCCGCCGTATTAGGGCGGGGCGAATATTTGAATATGAATGCCGAGTCAAACTCGATCTTATTCATAGCAAAAACAGTTTTATCAAAATCTTCCACACTTTCTCCAGGAAAACCCACAATAATATCCGTTGTAATGCTGCCGTGAGGAATTATTCTTCTGTAACTATCAACAAGTTTTAAATAATGTGCTAAAGTATATCCCCTGTTCATTAATTTGAGTATCTTATCACTCCCCGCCTGAAGCGGCAGATGCAAATGCTCACAGACATGGGGTAAATCTCTCATTGCTTTAAATAAATCTTCATCAGCATCTTTAGGATGTGAAGTCATAAACCGGACCCTCTCGATTCTCGTCTTATCCACCTTCTCCAGTAGTTTAATGAAGTTTATCCCTTCACCCTTGCCCCTGGACCCTGAACTCTGATAACTGTTTACATTCTGGCCCAAAAACATTACCTCTTTATATCCTTTATCTATCAGTGCTTTAATTTCATTCAAAACATCATCAACTTCTCTGGAACGCTCCCTGCCCCGAACGTATGGTACGATGCAATAGGAACAGAAATTATTACACCCTTCCATTATTGAAACAAATGAGGTAATTTTCCCCTTCCTGTAATCACAATTTGAGTAAAAACATTTAACGCCTGTCTGTTTACCTATTGCAAAAACCTTTTCATCATTATTAATGATTTCATCAATTTTTTCTATTAATTCCTTCTCCTCGGCAGTTCCGAAAACAGCATCTAAATAAGGGAAATCCCTGAACAATCTGTCTTTATAGACTTCTGCAGTACAGCCAGTTAGAACAATTTTCAGCCCGGTTTTATCTTTGATTTTCCTTAAAACCCCCAGAAGAGAAAACGCTTTATGCTCAGCATGATACCTGACAGAACAAGTATTTACAATAGCAAGATCTGCATCTTTGGGGGTATCTGTTGCCTCCCAGCCCCGGGATAACAAATGCCCCAGCATCCATTCGGAATCCCGAAAATTCATCTGGC
>CAZLTA010000166.1:0-3633 GCA_964562345.1 uncultured Planctomycetia bacterium | reverse complement strand
TATTACTCTGGATACTAATGGGCACTTGCTGTTGGAGAAGTTGCGGGATATAAAAAAAGTAGACCATGTAAATATTGGATTTGACGGGCCTGAGGAGGTACATAATAAGCTTAGAGGCAGGGATAATTTTAGGAAGGTTATCAGGGCATTTGAATGTTTAAAAAACAATAGCATTCAGTTTTGGACAATTACGGTTCTTACAAAATACAATATTGCGTATATAAAAGAGATATTAAATTATGCTGCAAGATATGGATTTAAAACCACGTTTCAGATACTTCATCATAATGAATATCTATCTAAGAATCATGAGCATCTTTCACCTTCTGATGACGAATTAAGGCAGACTATTAAAAAAATCATTGATTTCAAAAAACAGAAAGCCCCGGTTGCTTCTTCTTTTAATTATCTTAATTATCTTCTGAAATGGCCTGACTATAAAGTTGTTGCTTTAAACCGTAAAATTGGGGGGGTAAATTGTCTGGCAGGGAAATTATTCTGTAATATAGATACAGATGGTTCTTTATTCCCCTGTTCGCTTTTGATAGACAAAATACCCGGACCCAATGTTTTGGAGCATGGATTTAAACCTGCATTTAATTCGATGAAGGATATTTCCTGTAAAGCTTGTGCAGCTTCCTGTTATATAGAATATAATTATTTATTTGCTTTAAATCCTCATACAATACTGGAGTGGTTAAGGGCTCTTAAAAAATGAGTAAAACGATAAGAAAAACAAAATCTCTTTGTCCGGAATGTCTGATGATGGTGGAGGCTGAAGTAATTGAGGAAGATAATAGAATTTTTCTGAAAAAGAAGTGTCCTGTTCATGGATATTTTGAACTTTTAATATCAAAACATCCGGAATATTATGAACAGTCACAAAAAGTCTATTTCTCTCTTATAAAAAAAAGTCTTCCCCAGCGGGATTTTTTAGTGCATCTTACCTCGCGGTGTAATCTTGACTGCAGTATGTGTTTGGCCAACGCAAATGCCAGCAGATTGCAGGATTATCCGATATCAAAATTGAAAGAATTTTTACAAGGAAAAAGGAATTATAAAATTGGTCTCATGGGAGCGGAGCCCACTATGCGGGAAGATTTGCCGGAAATTATAAAGTTAGTTTTTGATTCGGGAAATAGTGCCGAACTCCATACAAATGGAATAAAAATCGCCGATTTTTATTATGCACGAAAACTTAAACAGGCAGGGTTGAAAGAGGTACATTTGCAATTTGATGGTTTTGATGATGATGTATATTTAAAAATCAGAGGTAAAAAGTTGCTTAAGAACAAGCTTGAAGCGCTTGATAACTTAAGAAGGCTGGGTATCAGCGTTGATTTGAAGGCAACTATTGTAAAAGGAGTGAATGAAAGAGAAATGGCCAAAATTTTACAGTTTGCTTTAAAAAATAATTATATAAAAGAGGTGTTTTTCTTGGGCTGCAGATTTTTAGGCAGAGGCAGAGAAATTTCTCCTGATTCGTTTTATATGCCCGATGAGTTGGTCGACATTTTGGAAGTACAGATGCCTGAATTAATAAAGAGAAGTGAAATTCTTAAATTTGAAAAATTGTATTATCTTTTACTACGGTTATTTTCTTCCCGAAAATGTTTCTATAACCAGCATTATTTAATTCTCAGGGAAAATAGCAGCAGCAGGCCGATAAGTGAAATAATCAATTTGGATTCTATTGTAAAAAAAATTGATACAGTTATTGACAAAGGGTATTTGATGCCTATTCTAGGCATATTTAAAATGACTCCTGATATTGTAAACTTTAAAACAATCAAATATCTTCTCGGGTTTAAAAGGCTTGGTAGCTTGCTAAAAAATGGATTCGATATTTCGTTGATTCCAAAAAACTTTTTGGTCTTAGGATTTATTTCTGCTTGTGATAGATTTAGTTATGATGAACAGATAGCCATGAATTGCGGCAAAGGAGCTTTGACGGTAGAGTTGGGGATGGCTGAAGTTGGAGCCCTGGATAATGTAATGCGGGAGAAATTTTGGGATGAAGATTCTCGCTCCGGCTAACAGTGCGAAAGAAATCACCCAGCTTGTAGATACAGGAGCAGATGAGCTGTATTGCGGCGTTATAACTAAAAGCTGGAGGGAGAAATACACTAATATTGGCTCCCCCAATAGAAGAGAATGGAGTTCGGCCAATATCAGCGGCTATCGGGAATTAGAAAAAATTATCAGTATTGCTCATAAGTCTAATGTTTTTGTCTGGATGACTCTAAATGCATTTTATACCAGAGCTCAAGAGAATATCATAAAACAGGAGATTCAGAATGCCTGTAATGCGGGGGCGGATGGATTTATTGTTGCCGACTTGGGGATTATGCATTATTTGCAGGATACAGGGATACTTAAAAAACGGAAATTAATAGTTAGTACTTGTGCTGCCAGTTTTAATTCTTGGAGCGTTGAGTTTTATAAAAGATTTTCGCCGTATAGAATTACTCTGCCCCGGCAGCTGACTCTGGAAGAAATTAAAAACATCAGAAGCAGGCACCCTGATATAGGATTGGAGGTATTTGTTTTAAACAGCGGCTGTAAAAATATAGATGGGTTTTGCACTTTTCATCACGGTGTTAGCGAACATTCGTATACTAAACTCTGGAATGTTTTTAAAAAATTAAATATGGACATGAAGATTCTTGAGCAGCAGAGAAAACATCCCTTTTTATTTGAACAAACAAACAGATTCATTAAAGGAGTAGATAGCGCTTGTCTTTTAGATTACAAGATTGAAATCTTATCTGATATCAAAGGGCGGGGATTATCCAAAATAAAGAGCAATATCAGAAGAAATTTTTCGCTTTATACCGGGATTGACCCTTGCCGGGCATGCGAAGTATCTAAGTTGATAAAAGCCGGAGTTGATATTTTTAAAATTGTGGGCAGGAATTATCAAACTTCCAAAAAAGTAAAAGATATAAGGTTTTTAAAAGCGGCAGCTAAGCTTGCTTCAGGTAGTATTTCTAAAGAGTTTGAACTGGTTGTTAAAGAATTGTTTAAAAAAATCTACCACTATCCTTGTGCTGAAATATGTTATCACAGATAGAAAAAGCGGTGTATTACACAAAAGTTCCAGAATATTTACCTGCGCATTTGGAGCAAACCAGGATTTATTTCGGTAACGAATTCTGCGAGCACCTTATCCCGAAAGTGCAGGATGTTTCACGGATATTGAGTTTATGCAGGGAGAGAGATATCAAGCTAAGTTTTTTAACCCCTTATGTTACAGATTTTGGTATTAAGCAATTGGCGGAAATATTTGAGTTTTTAAATTTTTTGGAATTTAAAGGTGAGATAATTATCAATGATTTTGGAACATTGGAGTTGATAAGAAATAGGAAATATGGTTTTAAATTAGTTTTAGGCAGGCTTCTGAACCGGCAAAAGAGAGGTCCGCGGCTGGCTAAAATATTAAACAAACTGCCTTCTGATTTAATAAAACATTTCTCTTCAACATATCTGGACAGAGAAGAAGTTGTTTCCGTATTATCGGATTTGGGAATAGAAAGAATAGAGTTTGATAATATTCCCTTGGGATTAACCAGAGATCCTTTGCCTGAATTTAAAGCTTCTTTATATTATCCATTTGTCTACATTTCTACTACA
>CAZLTA010000165.1:0-3667 GCA_964562345.1 uncultured Planctomycetia bacterium | reverse complement strand
GTTATCACAGAAAACATGCAATAAGGCTGTTAAATAATTTTAAACGCTTTACCAAGCCAAAACCAAAGAAAAGAGGCAAACCTTCAAAATATAACAAGCCGTATATATATCCTTGAGCCATTAAAGAAAAACTGGCTGGTGGCGAATCTCCCCGAGCCACCCAAAAACTCGAACTTTTGTGTAACTGTTTATGAGGGGATTAATTTTAAGAAGAAAGGAGAAAGAAGTACAATTGTGGTTTATTATTAAAGATAATCCGTTGCGTTGAGTATGCTTATTAAATTTCTATACTTAGAAAGTAGCCTTAGAATTAGGTCAATGTCTTCATTTTAAGATTTCAAGACATTTTATTATAAAGATTCAATCCACGCTTTATTCCAAGCAATTCTAAAGGGACCAATAATTTCAATAGTAGCGCCAATAATATCTAAGTTTTTTATTCGAGATATTTTCTTAAACTCGATAGTTCCAATTAAACTTGGGCCTAATCCATAACCTTTGAGTTTTCTCTTACGATAATCTTTTGCGAATATTCCTATTCTTGCAAAACCCAAAGGAAGAAATTTACAGATATTGTTTACCTTGGCTCGTCTGCATGCTTCACCATGTGCTTTATTAATTATACTTTTGCAAGATTTTCTGATTTTATCTTGTAAAGATTTAGAATCATCCCACTCAATTACTATAGAACCGTTAACTACAGATCGCCATCCATTTCTGTGTATGTCTACATTGCGTACTAATATATTTAATCTTTTAAACTGCTGTTTTATTTCGTGTAAGGCAATGGGCCATTGAACACGGAAGCCAAATAAGAATGTTTCAATTTTATTGAATAAGGCTGGCAATTTTATATATGGAAGAAAAAATACAAGGTTATCTTCCAATACTCCTTTATAATCCTTTTCAGATTTCGGCCCCATAGCTCGAATCTGGGACAATTTTATCCCGTCAAAAGCTGCCCAACCAACTGGTGCAAAAGGAGACTGAATGGAAAAGAAATACCTGTCAAATCCTGAAGCAAACTGTTCACTTAAAACGGCGGAAAGAAAGGTTGAATAAAATACTTTGTTGTAATCCCGCGTATATGCATGGACATAGATAACGAGTTGTGTTCGAGGAGCAGTTAATTCCGATATTAGCGAACCTTCGATATGCCACCAAGGAGATTCGGTTTGTGCTTGTAATTCCTCGATCATTATTTGTTGAGGGATTTTTATGCTACTACCGATATTTTGCAAATAAAAAATCTTTTTTGCTAATGCTATACCATTACAAATATCCAATAAATCGTCTACCAATATATTCAAGTCTCTCATGGAAATCGTATGAGAATTACCCCTCTTATCTTTATATACTATTTCTTGTTGGCGATAAGTCACTCCTCCATGGGCAATACCGTTTCTTATAATATTGTTATATTGCAGACACAATGAAGAATAAATACTGTTTTTTATCTCCTCAACACAATTATAGACGTCAAGACCTGTTAACGGCATTCCACGATTCAAGCGAGAGATTGCCGCAATAATATAAATAAAGGGACGATAAACCTCCTCCAAAAGCTTTAAATAGGTTGTATTTAAGCAACTATCACAAAACCTCATTAGCTCATAATCATGTAAATCTAAACTTGAATCATGCCAATCATAGCGATTGATTTCTAGCAGTGAATGAAATGCTTTAGTTAAAGTAAATTCATTATCATTTAAAAGGTTACTCAACCGAGATGGATCTTGAGAATATTCGGATAGCAGAAATGCGTAATAGATTTCAAAGGCTTGCCTTGAATAAAAATGCTCCGGAGAAATTTCCCCATAATTGCATAGAGAGAGATAATTTGTGTGGGAGAAAGTTGAGAGCTGTTGAAACACTTTACATAAGTACTGCCTTTTCCTTTGATGAACCGATGACATTATGTGATTTTTCCAAATATTCGCGATACTACTCATTTTTCTTAGGGCTTTTTAGCAATATGTTATTATTGATGTTAAAAGATTCTACTCACACTATTCAGGCCTAATTCTCCAATCTTTATTAGGAATTATTTCCTCTTTTGAGACTACTAAAGTCATTCTTGGATCTGCAGTTGAACAAGCCAGAGCATGTTGACCTGACCAAGAAGGGACCTCATCTTCAGGTCTTAACTTAAAATTTAACCACTTTATTAAATCTCTAACTATTAGCTCTATGTCGTACATTCTTTCTCTGACAACAAGCTCGCGGTGATTATCATCTAAATGGCTCAAACGCCCATGTGCCAAGGCTCCGCGTATATCACTTAAAGACCATCCTTTCTCTTTATTAAAGAGTTCGCCGAAACGCTATACAAAGAAACATCCTGATTACCTAAATTACTCCTTACTTTGAAAACTCAAGCCTCTGTTCATTTCCTTTCGGATTTTTTTGTATCTGTAGTCTCAGATAATAGTTCAATCTTGTGGTAATTTGGATGTTCTTTTTCTATTAGCCACTCATCCCAACACTCAAGTTCGCCACTCTCAGGATTCATCACTATTATCTTACCTTTTTCCTGCTTATAGAAACGCATACAATGTTCTTGCTCTTTCCATGTTCCAATTAATAGCGATCCATCTTCGTGAGCTGAATTGATTGGATAATGATACGGAACATCGGAGAAACGAATATTAAAAAGCAAACATGCCGCTTCTTCCTTACCTACGTAAACAACGCCCTGATTAGTACATAGACCTTTCTGCACAAGTTGGTTTATCATTTCTTCTTGTGTGATTAGTATGTTATGATCTTCCAAAAAAGACTTTATACAAGCTAGAAAACAGGCTTCTTTTATTTTCTTTACAGCTTTCATCGTCGAACCTCAACCTTAAATAATATAATTTTGTAGACACCTATTATTAGTCCTCACTCAAATAATTGCAATATATTACTTTCTTCCAATTCTGACTTAACAACTGATTCTACATTGAAAGGGTTCTTGCTGCATTTAAATCTTGATTGCAGCTGATAAGCCATTATTTCAAATAAACTGTTAGAATATTTATTTTTTAGAAGCTCTAAACCGTAAAGTAACAAAAATCTATCAGAACCTAAATATCTCCACTGGGCAACGTGAACAAGCTCATGAAAATGTAAATCTTCAACACTATTTAAAGGTAATTTCATAAAAAAAGTATCGTAATATGTTACTCCATCTATTCTCATTTTCTCAAAATCCTTAAACTGGGTTAATCCCATTGAAGATAAGGGAATTTGTGGGGGCCAATCGACATAAACAACTTTTGCCGTTTCTAAAATTTCTTTGGAGAAATATTGAGAAAATCGAGGGAAGTTTAAGTCAACTACGCGTTTTGTTTCTGAAGAATACTGAGAGAGAAGATTATCAATCCAGCTTTTTACTTTTGGCAAATAACCTTCATAAGATTTTATTATTAACTTGTCATTATCGGTCCCCATATAAAATGAGAGAGATATGAAGATCTACCCGAACTTTTCAATCGAGCTGATTATCGGCCTTACCAATGCCAAGACCGGAAACAGATGGATCACCGTTTTTTGAACAAGTAATATTATCGCAGGAATCAGGGCTTTTTTCAATTTCTTTTTTCTGTCCTTTGAGATAAAGATATACCCCTCCTCATTTAGGTTGAGTTCAAACTGTGAGATGCCGTTCATGATTCCGAATATA
>CAZLTA010000164.1:0-3710 GCA_964562345.1 uncultured Planctomycetia bacterium | reverse complement strand
TAGAACTTGATAAGACTGCTGAATTTAAAGACGGAGATTCAATAGAAATAGATTTTGTTGAGGGAGAAGTGAATAATTTAACCAGGAGTAAAAAGTATCAGTTTCCGAAATTCCCTCAATTTTTACAGAAAATTATACAATCAGGAGGTTTGATAAAATGGGCAAAGAAGATGTAAGGTCTTATGACATTGCAGTAATGGCCGGAGACGGAACCGGGCCTGAGGTTGTCAAAGAAGGGATAAAAGTCCTTCAGGCAGTGAGTTCGAGATTCAATCTTAAACTGAATTTTAAAGAGTATGATTTTGGCGGGGAACGGTATTTAAAAACGGGAGAAATTTTACCCGATTCTGCAATAGAAGAATTCAAAAGCTTTGATGCAATTTACCTGGGGGCTGTAGGGCATCCTGATGTTGCTCCGGGGATATTAGAACATGGGATACTTCTTAAACTTAGATTTGAGTTAGACCAGTATATCAACTTAAGGCCTGTTAAACTTTATCCCGGTGTTTGGACTCCCCTGAAAGACAAAGGTCCTGAAGAAATAGATTTTGTAGTAGTAAGAGAAAATACAGAAGGGCTTTATACCGGCAGCGGCGGATTTTTGAAAAAGAATACGCCTCAGGAGGTAGCGGTTCAGGAGTCTATTAATACCAGATTCGGGGTAGAGCGTTGTGTTAGATTTGCTTTTGAATATACTAAAAACAGAAATAAAGAAAAAAAACTTACTTTATGCGGGAAAACCAATGTCTTAATCTATGCTTTCAACCTCTGGGAAAGAACTTTTAATGAAGTTGCAAAAGATTATCCGGATATTACAACAAATTATGCCCATGTTGATGCAACCTGCATGTGGATGGTAAAAAGCCCGGAATGGTTTGATGTAATAGTTACTGATAATATGTTCGGGGATATAATTACAGATTTAGGAGCTATGATTCAGGGCGGAATGGGAATCGCTGCCGGAGGGAATCTTAATCCGGAAGGAGTGTCTATGTTTGAGCCCATAGGAGGCTCTGCTCCGAAATATACAGGTAAGAATGTTATCAATCCTTTGGCCGCAATATCAGCTGCTCAAATGATGCTGGAATATCTGGGGGAAAAAGAAGCTGCTTCTAAAATTGAAGAAGCGGTTGTAAACATTACAAGCAAAAAGCTAAAGAGTTTATCAGCCGGTAAAATGGGGTATTCCACGGTTGAAGTCGGAGATATGGCGGCAGAGTTTGTTGCTAAAGATGAAATATCAGTCAAGGGATAATAAGTGAAAGAATATATTGTAGCAGTTGCGGGAGCAACAGGCGTTGTCGGGCAGGAAATGGTCAAAGTGCTTGAGGAGAGGGATTTTCCTGTTAAGAGATTAATTCCTTTAGCTTCTGAGCGTTCAGTTGGCAAAGAGGTTGAATTCAAAAAAGAAAAAATTAAAGTTAGCCTGCTGGATAAAGATGCTTTTAAATATGTAGATATTGCGCTTTTTTCCGCCGGCTCAGAAGTTAGTAAAGAAATCGCCCCCTTTGCAGTCCAATCCGGTGCGGTTGTAATAGATAATTCCTCAGCTTTTAGAATGGATGAAGGCGTCCCTCTGGTTGTGCCGGAAGTAAATCCGGAAGATGCTTTTAAACACAAGGGAATAATAGCTAATCCGAATTGTTCAACGATTCAAATGGTTGTTGCTCTGAAACCGATTCAGAAAGCGTTTGGCATAAAAAGAATTGTTGTGTCAACTTATCAGTCTGTTTCCGGTTGGGGGAAAGGAGCAATAGACCAATTGTGGAAAGAGGTCGATGAAATAGCTGAACATAAATCACCTTTAATTAAAGATGGTGGAGCAAAGGCCCTGCCTTACCAGATGGCCTTTAACTTATTTCCTCATATAGATGTGTTTTTAGAAGATGGCTATACTAAAGAAGAGCTTAAAATGGTTAATGAAACCAAAAAGATTATGCATGATGAGAGTTTAAAAATTACAGCGACATGCGTCAGGGTTCCGATTCTGATTTCTCATAGTGAGGCGATAAACATAGAATTAAAAAATAAAGCAACTGTAGATGAAATAAGAAAGCTGCTTTCTGATTCAGAAGGCATCGAGGTTAAAGACGATGCTTCTAACAATATATACCCCATGCCGTTATATACTTCAGGAAGAGACGAAGTTTTTGTGGGAAGAATAAGGCGGGATTCGACGGTTGAGAATGGAATCTGGCTCTGGGTTGTATCAGACAATTTAAGAAAAGGAGCTGCTTTAAACGCAGTCCAGATCGCAGAGCTGATAGTAAATCGTAGATGATCATAGCCGGTTTCAGTCTATGGCAATCTGTGTATATATTTCTGTCAAATGAATAACGATTACATGCATCCTCACCGTCCTCAATGGAGGAGCCGGATTGGATTTTTGCTTGCGGCACTTGGTTCAGCTGTTGGTTTAGGCAATATTTGGCGTTTCTCCTATCTCTGTTATAAAAACGGCGGCGGGGCTTTTTTAATACCTTATTTCTTTGCCCTAATCTGTGTCGGGATACCTGTAATGATTTTGGAAATTGGTATCGGACATAAAATGAGGGGTTCTGCTCCTATGAGCCTGGCAAAAGTAAACCGCAGGTGGGAGTGGCTTGGTTGGTGGTCTGTTATGTTTGTTATGTTCGGGATAGTGCTTTATTATTCTGTTATTATATCCTGGTGTTTAAATTATCTGTTTTATTCTCTGAATTTAAAATGGGGAGCTGACCCCAATACATTTTTCTTTAAAAAATTCCTGGCTCTTACCAGCGGGCCTTTTGAAATCGGGAGTATGCGGTCTAATATTTTAGCCGCGCTTGTTCTGGTATGGGGTGTCAACTGGCTGATAGTATTTTTAGGAATTGAAAAAGGAATAGAACGGGCAAATAAAATTTTTATGCCTTTATTATTTATCCTTACGGCAATACTTGTTTTCTGGAGCTTGAAACTGCCCGGGGCTATGGAAGGTATTAAAGTTTATTTGAAACCTGATTTTGCTGTCCTTTCTAAACCCGGAGTCTGGATAGATGCTTTTTCCCAGATTTTCTTTACCCTGAGTCTTGGTTTTGGCATCATGATAACTTATGCATCTTACCTTCCGAGAAAATCCGATATAGTTTTAAATTCATATTTTATTTCAGTGCTCAATTGTTTATTTTCTTTTTTTGCAGGTTTTGCAGTTTTTTCTACTATCGGCTATATGGCCTATCAAACCAATACTAATTTTAAAGATGTAATTCAGGAATCTATAGGTTTGGCTTTTATAGCATATCCTAAAGCCATAAGTTTACTTCCTTTCCTGCCCCAGGTTTTTGGATTTTTGTTTTTTACGGCACTTTTTATTGCCGGGATTTCATCTTCTATTTCGATTATTGAAGCGTTTAATTCTGCCATAGTAGATAAGTTCCATTTCGACAGAAAAACAGTTACAAGCATAATATGTATTCTGGGGTTTTTAGGTTCGACAATATTCGCTGCCGGCGGAGGGTTATTCTGGATTGATATAGTGGACCATTACCTTTCCCATTATGGTCTGATAATAGCAGGCATATTAGAATGCATTCTTATCGCCTGGGTATATAAAGCCGATAAATTAAGGCAGCATATAGACCGTGTTTCAGACCTGCGGATTGGAGCCTGGTGGAATTGGTCTGTTAAATATCTGGCGCCCGGGATACTTTTGATTATACTTATGAATGATGTTGTTTATGAAATCTTTA
>CAZLTA010000163.1:0-3737 GCA_964562345.1 uncultured Planctomycetia bacterium | reverse complement strand
ATGAATATTTTGTTCCAGAGAATGCTCAGGGCGGCAAAGTTAGACCCTAACCTGTATGAGGAAGTAGAGCATGATAAAAGCCTGCTGAAGCAGGCAATGCTTGTAATTATTTTATCCAGCCTTGCAGCAGGTATCGGCGCAATGGGTGTTAAAGGCGGGATAAGTCTGATTGCTACGACAGTTGCAGCATTGATAGGATGGGTTATATGGGCTTTTATTGTGTATTTTGTCGGTGTAAAGTTATTGCCTACGCCTGAAACAGAATCTTCACCCAGCGAGCTTTTGAGAACAATAGGTTTTTCCTCATCTCCGGGTGTGATTAGAATTTTAGGTATTGTTCCGGGGCTGTTCAATATATCTTCGTTTATTGCCCAGGTCTGGATGCTTGCAGCAATGGTTATAGCAGTGCGGCAGGCTCTGGATTATAAATCTACCGGCCGGGCAATACTTGTCTGTGTTATCGGCTGGTTTATTCAGGCGGTTATTTTCATGGTTTTATTTATGGTTTTTGCTCATCCGCAGGCTGGCGCTTAGATGAAAAAGTAAAGCTATGTTAAAAAGAGCCAGGGTTTATTATTCCGGAAGGGTGCAGGGTGTTGGTTTCAGGTTTACTGCGGAGCGCATTGCTCTGGAAACGGGGGGTATTGCCGGCTGGGTTAAGAATCTTCCTGACGACAGGGTAGAAATTGTTGCAGAAGGTGATGAGGAAAAATTAACAGCATTTTTGCGCAATATCAGCGAAGGATTGATGAAAAGATATATAAAAAGAGAAGATGTTATCTGGGAAAATGCCAGCGGTGAATTCGAAGATTTTGTAATCAGGTTTTATTGATTTTATTATGCGTTTTGCTATTTTAGGGGATATACATTCAAACTTAGAAGCATTAAATGCTGTTCTTGAGGATTTAGACAAACTAAAAATAGATAAAATATTCTGTGTCGGTGATGTTGTCGGGTACGGGGCTGACCCTGCGGAGTGTGTTAAAACAGCAGAGAAGCGTTTTGAGTTAACCGTTGCGGGCAACCATGATATGGCGGTTATAGACAGGTTGAATCTGGGCTGGTTTAAAGATTCGGCGGCTAAGTCAATAGTCTGGACTAAAGACGCGCTTCCCATGGCTGAAAAGGAGTATCTGAATGAGCTTCCTTTGATAGATGTATATCAGGATATTGTTTTTGCCCACGGCAGTTTATACCATCCGGAAGAATTCTATTATCTCACTAATAAGACACAGATTATGAAAAATTTCGATTTTCAGGAGGATAAAAAAATATGTTTTACGGGACATTCTCATAAGCCGTTTGTTGCCTTATTTGATGATGTTATAGGAGATGCCTTTATCTGTGCAAATCAGGAAGTGCATGTTGAGAAACATAAAAGGTATCTTGTAGATGCAGGCAGTGTTGGCCAGCCTCGCGACGGAGACCCCAGAGCTTCTTATGTGTTTTATGATGAGGATGAGGGTTTGATTGAAATAAAAAGAGTCGATTACGATATTGCTCAAGCTTCCGCTAATATTTTATCTGCCGGCCTGCCGTCTGAGTTTGCCGAGAGGCTCCATAACGGGGTATGATTTAAAATGAAAGAAAGCCTGAAAAAGGTGCAGAAAGAAATAAAAAGCTTAAGAGAAGAAATCAGGCATCACGATTATAAATATTTTGTGGAAAACGCGCCTCTGATTTCAGACCGGGTTTACGATGCTTTATACAGAAAGCTTAAAGAATTAGAAGATAAGTTCCCGCAGTTTAAAACAGCGGATTCTCCAACCCGGAGAGTTGGAGGGGTGCCTTTAAAGGGGTTTAAAACGGTCAAACACACAATTCCCATGCTCAGTATGGATAATACTTATTCTGAAGATGAAATCAGGGATTTCAACAGACGGGTTGAAAAAAATCTCGGGGAGCAGAATGTGAATTATGTTGTTGAACTTAAAATAGACGGGGTCAGTGTATCGGTTAAATACAGGGACGGGGTATTTATTCAGGGTGCAACCCGGGGAGGCGGTTATCGGGGTGATGATGTAACTCAGAACTTAAAAACTGTAAGGAGTATTCCTTTAAAACTTTTTGCGAAAAATAATTTTAAGCCTCCGAAATTGCTGGAGGTGCGGGGAGAAGTTTATCTGCCGAGAAAAAACTTTCTGGATTTGAATAAAGAAAGAGAGAGAAAAGGCGAAGTTCTTTTTGCAAACCCCAGAAATGCAGCTGCCGGTTCGCTTAAATTACTTGATTCCCGCGAAGTTTCAAAGAGAAATCTGGATATATTTATCTGGGGAGCGGGGTATTGCGAGGGGATTGAATTCAAAACGCATAAGGAATATCTTGACTATTTTAAAGCTATAGGCTTGAAGGTTAACCCTCATTATAAATTATGTAAAAACATAGATGAAGTTATCACACTTTGCAGGGAATGGCGTGAGAAAAAGAAGTCTCTGGGATATGATATAGACGGGCTGGTTATTAAGGTCAATAGTTTAAAACAGCAAATCAAGCTGGGCGCTACTTCTAAGTCACCCCGCTGGCTGATTGCATATAAGTTTCCGGCAGAGCGGGCGGAGACGATTTTGAAAGATATAATTGTTCAGGTTGGGAGGCTGGGCACTCTTACTCCTGTTGCAGTTGTTGAGCCTGTGACGCTTTCAGGCTCGGTTGTGAACAGGGCAAGTTTGCATAACGAGGACCAGATAGCAAGGCTGGATGTTAGAATAGGTGATTTTGTTTTAATTGAAAAGGCCGGTGAGATTATTCCTCAGGTAGTCGGTGTGATTAAAAAAAAGCGCAAGGGGAACGAGAAGGAGTTTAAAATGCCGCTTAACTGCCCTGTATGCGGGGAGAAAGTTGAGAGGCTGCCGGGTGAGGTTGCCCTCAGGTGCCTGAATCAGTTTTGCCCCGCGCAGGTTAAAAATTCCATAAAGCAATTCGCGTCCCGTGATGCTATGAATATAGAAGGTGTTGGAGAAGCTTTGATAGCGCAGTTGATAGATAAGAATTTAATAGAGGATTATGCAGGTCTTTATTATTTGAATTATGAGCAGCTGGAAAAATTAGAACGGATGGGTGCTCAATCTGCCCGCAATACTTTGCAGGCTATTGAGATGAGTAAAAATCCCACTCTCGCCCGTTTGATTTATGCATTAGGTATCAGGCATGTCGGATTACATTCGGCAGAAATATTAGCTTCCGAGTTTTCATCCCTGAAAGAACTGTCAAAAGCGGGATTCAACAGGCTTTCTACTGTCGAAGAAATCGGGCCTGTGATTGCAGAAAGCGTGGTAAATTTCTTCTTGTCTGAAAAAACAAAGAAAGTAATTGAAAGATTAGAAAAGGCAGGTTTAAATACCGGCAGGAAAGAAAAAAAAGCATCCAATGTATTAGAGGGAATAAAATTTGTTGTTAGCGGCGCTTTAAAGGGTTATTCTAGGAGTGAGATAGAAGATGCAATTAAAAGACACGGCGGCAGGGTTTCATCCGCTGTAAGCAGCAGGACGGATTTTTTAATTTTAGGAGAAGAGCCGGGTTCTAAATACAAACTAGCGAAAGAGCTGAAAGTAAAAATAATCAGAGAAGAAGATTTCAACAGGATGATAAAGGGATAATTCGCAGACGGCTAATGCCTTATGCTCATTATAAAATGTATCCCTATCGCATAGATTTCGGAGAAATCTGCAAGGGATAATTCGCATAGGCAATTTACGTTCATCCCATGTGGAATTTCGTAAATTGCAGGCTCATTAGAA
>CAZLTA010000162.1:0-3758 GCA_964562345.1 uncultured Planctomycetia bacterium | reverse complement strand
AAAGAGGACACTTTAACTTTGGTAAAAACAGGACATTTTAACTTTGGCTTGACAATCAATACTTATATAATTGAACAAGTTATTGGACTATGTTATAATAAAAAATATGAAAAAGCTGCCTCAATTTTTGAAAAAATATTTCTGGGATGTGGATTTTGAAAGATTAAATACCAGTAAATACCGGTTTTATATAATTAAGAGGATTCTTAATTGCGGTGACGAAAAAGCTCTGAAATGGCTTAATAAACACTTCAACAAAGATGAACAAGTCGAAACATTAACCTCAATCCGTGAACTCTCTCCCAGAAGCGCTAACTTCTGGACATTGATTTTAGATGTTCCTAAAACAAGAGTCAAATGTTTACAAAAACAATATCTACTGAGACGAAAGCAGCTCTGGCCTTATTAAGCAAATCAAACCTCTTTAAAGACGCCTACTTAGCCGGAGGAACTGCCTTAGCTTTACAGTTAGGCCACCGCTTGTCTTTTGATTTAGATTTCTTTACAGCTGCAGAATTCAACTCTCTGGAAACCGCTGCTAAATTACAAAAAACAACGGGTTTGAAAATACAAGAAACAAAAGCAGGAACAATTATTGGGACTATTCAAAGTATTAAATTCAGCTTATTTCTTTATCAATATAAGCTTCTTTCCCCATCCAAGGAATTTTTAAGCATTAGCATTGCAGATATTAAGGATATTGCTGCCATGAAAATAGCTGCTGTCTCAGACCGGGGGGTAAAAAGAGATTTCATTGATGTATATTTTATCTGCCGGAAAATAAGATTAGAAAATGTCTTAAAGCTTTATAATAAAAAATACGGCAAATTAGCAAGTAATCTAATTCATATTTTGAAATCATTAGTTTATTTCAAAGACGCAGAGGAAGAGCCGATGCCTAAAATGCTTAAACCCTGCAAATGGAATGGGGTCAAGATTTTTTTTGAACAGGAAGTAAAAAAACTGGCTGATAAATTTGTCAAATAATAACAAAGCTATATATACGTTTATACCTTCCCACGTTTTAACATTATCACGCCTTTCGCTTTACCGTTTCCATGTTCTCCCGTTTCTGCTCTTCCGTGTTCATATGTCTCCTCGTTTATACGTTCTTTCCCCTGCATGCTTTTAACTTGCTTGTACCCGTAAGGGTGACACTTTCTACAAATTTCTTTATCTGCCTCCTTAGAACATGGTATAATTCCTAAACTGTATCATGATATCCTATATTTTAAAAAGATTCTTGATAGCGATACCTCTTTTATTGGCAATCGCTTTTTTGACTTTTTTGTTCATCAACCTTGCTCCGGGCAATTATTTTGACCAGATGCGGCTTAACCCCCAGATTTCGGAGCAGACTGTAGAAAAATATATCAGCCTTTATCAGCTTGATAAGCCGTTAGTAGTCCAATATTTCGCCTGGCTGAGGCGCCTGGCGCATTTAGATTTCGGATATTCTTTTACCTATAACATCCCGGTAACGCGCGTTTTGGGAATGCGGGTTTTAAATACGTTACTGCTTACAAGTTCTGCGTTTCTTTTTACCTGGCTGATAGCGCTTCCGCTGGGGATAATAGCCGCAGTCCGTGTCGATAAATTCTGGGACAGGTTTATATCGTTCATCTGTTACTGCCTGTTATCTCTTCCCACTTTCTTTGTTGCATTCTTATTTTTGTATTTCGCATATCTTGCCGGAATACTGCCTTTAGGAGGGATGGTTTCGGCAAATTTCTCAGAGCTAAGTTTTTTCGCTAGATTATTTGATATTTTTAAACATCTTATAATCCCGACGCTTGTTATTTCTTTAGGCTCGATTGCATCTTTAACCAGGATAATGCGGGCCAATTTGTTAGAAGTTTTGCGCACAAATTATATTTTAGCCTTACGCGCAAGAGGGATATCCGAGAGAAGAGTTGTTTATATTCATGCTTTGCGCAGCGCCGTCAATCCTTTGATTACTATATTCGGTTATCAGATATCAGGCCTTTTATCAGGCGCGGCATTAACCGAGATAATCTGTAACTGGCCGGGGCTGGGCTCGCTGATGCTTTCTGCGGTCCGCAGTCAGGATTTGTATCTTGTTATGGGAACCATGCTCATATCATCGGTTATGCTCATTGCGGGTAATTTACTAGCTGATATTTTACTTGCGTTCTCTGATCCCAGGATAAGGGTTAAATGAAAGTTTTACTGAGGCATAAAAGGGGTTTAATTTCATTTTTGATATTGCTTAGCCTGTATTCGATAGCGGTATTTGCCGGCTTCATATCCCCTTATCATTATGAAACAGAACAGAGGCTTTACTCCTACTCTCCGCCTGTAAAACTGCATTTCAAAGATGCTGAAGGTAAATTTCATCTTACTCCTTTTATTTATAAATATGATTTCAAATTAGACGAAAATAGGAGCAGAGTTTATACAGAGAATAAAACCAAAGCCTATAAGCTGAAATTCTTAACCCGCGGTGATGAATACAAGTTTTTAGGTTTTATACCCAGCGACATCCATCTTTTCGGCGTGGATAAAGATGTTCAATTGTATCTTTTCGGCTCCGATTCAAGAGGCCGGGATTTATTCTCCCGTATCCTTTACGGCGGAAGGATCTCTCTTTCCATAGGTCTGATTGCGGTTATTATTACATTTTCACTCGGCTTGATAGTCGGCGGCATTTCAGGCTATTTCGGGGGTAAAATAGATAATTTTTTAATGAGGATGTGCGAGATGATAATGCTTGTGCCGGGGTTTTACCTTCTGCTTGCTTTGCGCTCGTCTTTTCCGCCTGAGATTGGAACTGTCAAAATATATTTCTTAATAGTAATAATTCTATCGTTTATAGGCTGGGCATCGCTGGCGCGTGTTATCAGAGGAATTGTTTTAGGACTCAGGGAAAAAGAATTCGTTTTAGCCGCACGTTCAATCGGCCTGTCAAAAATCAAAATAATAATAAGGCATATTCTGCCCAACACCTCATCCTATACGCTTGTTGCAATAACTCTGGCTATACCGGGATATATTCTGGGTGAATCGGCATTGAGTTTGCTGGGTTTGGGCATACAGGACCCGGTGCCTTCCTGGGGGAACCTTTTAACCGATGCTATGGCAATTGCCCAGATAAAATTTCATCCCTGGATACTCCTGCCGGGATTTTTTATCTTTTTAACTGTTATTGCGTTTAATATGCTTGGGGATGCTTTGCGTGATATCTATGACCCCAAAAGAAGAGAATCCTGATATGGAAATTTTAAATGTTAAAAATCTGAGGGTTGATTTTAAAAAGGGGAAGAAATATATAAATGTTATATCAGGCATAGACTTAAATATAGAACGCGGCCGGATTATCGGTATTGCCGGCGAATCCGGTTCCGGTAAAACCGTTGCCATGCTTTCTTTAACCCGGCTTTTATCTGACACTGCTTCTCGTATTAACTATGACAGTTACAGGATAAACGGGGTAAAAGTGAAAGATAAGCAGCTGGCGTTTTTTAGAGGCAGATTCATTTCATATATTTTTCAGGATGCTGTACCCAGTTTGGACCCTATGTTCACAATCAAGTCCCAGTTAAAAGAGGTGCTTACAGCATCCCTTAATAGAGCGGTGAAAGAGGAAGATATGGCGGTGCTGCTTAAATCGGCCGGGCTAAAAGATACTCAGCGGATTTTGAACTCTTATCCTCACGAGCTTTCGGGCGGGATGGCGCAGCGTGCCGCAATTGCAATAGCTCTGGCATCGAAATCCAAAATTCTTGTTGCGGATGAGC
>CAZLTA010000161.1:0-3771 GCA_964562345.1 uncultured Planctomycetia bacterium | reverse complement strand
TGGAAGGCATGGTTGGAAAATTCGTAAAAGGTATCCCGATAGTAGTTATCGTTGCTCTTTTAGCATCATTATTCGAAGCACTGATAATCCTGCCTTCCCATATTGCTGATTTTGTAAAAGAAAAAACAAATGAAAAATTTAAATCAAAAAAAGAAACCCCCTGGTTTAAAACACTGCTCAGCTTTTATACCCGCACCGTCACAAAAGCTCTCAACCGCCGTTATTTAGTCCTTGCTGCACTTTTTGTAGTACTTTTATTGACATTTGTTCTTTTTAAAATAATGCCTTTCATCCTCTTCGGCTCTGAAGGAGTTGATCAATTTTACATCCGGGCTGAAGCTCCGATAGGAACGAATCTTTATATGACTGAAAAACTAATAAAGCAGGCTGAAGAAAAAATAAAGCTGCTGCCTGAGAATGAACTTGATGCTTTCACAACCCAAATCGGCTCATCAGGATTGTCTTACAGAATGCTTGACCCTTATGGAAAAACAGGAAGCCATATCGCACAGGTAACGGTATATCTTACCCCCCGTGCCGACCGGAAAAGAAATGTTGATGAGATTATCAAAGGGCTGCGGAAAGAGCTTAAAGAAGTCAAGGGATTTGACAATCTATATTTTGAAAAAGAAAAAGAAGGCCCTCCTGTAGGAGAAGCAATAGCAGTCCAGATTAGAGGTGAAAAATTCGAAACCCTGGATAAAATCTCCAATGAGATAAAGACTATCTTAAGCGGCATGAAGGGGGTAACAGACATCACATCTGATTATGAACTTGGACAGCATGAAATCAGAGTGATGGTTGACGAAGAAAAAGCAGCTCAATCTTATCTTTCTGCAGGCGAAATAGCAGTAACCGTCAGAGCGGCATTCAAAGGCGGCATAGCCACCTCTATAAAACCGACAAAGGCAGAAGAGGAAATTGATGTTTTAGTCAAATTCCCCGAAGAGTATTGTAACCGAAAAGATTCTTTCAACAAAATATTAATCCCCAATAGATTCGATAACCTTATTCCTCTGCCAAAAGTTGCCCATCTGGAAGAAGAAACAACACTCAATACAATTCATCACTTGGACGGCAGAAGAGTAATTACTGTCAAAACTGCAGTAGACAATAAAAATATTACATCCGCAAAAGCAAACAGTATCCTGGCTAAAAAACTTAAAAATGTGCCTGCTGAATATCCCGGCTACAATATTACATTCGGCGGGGAACAGAAAGAAAATGTTAAATCAGTAAGAAGCTTTGTGCGGGCTTTTACTATGGCATTCTTTTTGATATTCATGATTTTAGCAGCTAACTTCAATTCTTTAATCCAGCCTTTCATAGTTATGATGGCTATCCCATTTGGGTTAATCGGCGTTATCTGGGCATTTTTCTTCCACGGGCTTCCTATAAGTTTCTTCACGCTTATAGGCATTGTAGGGCTTAACGGTATTGTCGTAAATGATTCGATTGTTCTGGTTGAATTTATCAACAACTTGCGCCATAAAGGTGTAAGCAGGCGGGAATCGATTATCCAGGGAGGCCAATTGCGCCTCAGGCCGGTATTGCTTACCACAATTACCACCGCATTAGGACTTATGCCTACAGCCTATGGAATCTGGGGAGGAGACCCATTCCTGCGGCCAATGGCGCTTACCATTGTCTGGGGAATTATCTGCGCAACAGCTCTAACGTTAATTGTAATCCCCTGCATTTACGCAATTATTGACGATGTCACTTTAAAACTTGCAGGACATGCAATAGTAAGAAAAAATAAAGCAGCCGACAATACATCAACAAATTGAATAAAGATACTACCTGGAATAAATATAATAATTACCCCTACTTAACGGAATTGTTCCTCTAAAAACAAGCTTCTCTTTTAAAAAAACTATATCTTCAATCTCATCAGCAGATATATAAAGATACGTTTTACTATCTAACTTAGCAAAGTTCATATCTTCTATACTCTTATTGATACTTTTTGAATCCGGCCAATCCTGAGCTGGACCTGAATTATTGATATAAATTATAGCATCCATGCCCCCTATGTTTTTTATAAAAGTGTGGATATTATCATAATATAAAAAAGGCACCCAACGATAGTTATAATTTCGTAATTTTGAAGCATTAAATATATCGAGGAAAATACCTCCCCGCATATTTGTTATTACTCCAATAATCATCTCTTTTCTACCGAACTCTTCCTTCAGCCGGTCCAAGAGTCCAAAAACATTATCAACATCTTTGTGGGGCAAATATCTTAATTTGGTGACAATTTTATTAAATTTAGCCGGCACGGATGCAAAACTCGTCCAATAATATTGATAAACATTAAATATTGTTACTATAATTAAAAAAAAGATTCCGGTCTTCTTTCTTGAAAAAGCATACCCCGACATTAATGCCGCTGCCGGAAGATATGCCATTGTATAGCGGTCATACTTAGAGGGAATGCCGGAAAATACTATCAAAGGAATTAATATCCATAATATAAGAAACAATTTTTTATTACTGCGTGAGGTTATAAAAATTGCAAAACCTATAATGAAAATTATAAAATTAAAAGGAGAAATTTGTTCAAAGATTAAGCAATAGATATAATAAAAATAATTCATCAACTTAGTTTTGGGATACCATCCGATGTCATCTATCAGTTTCATGCGGTATAAAATATTAGACCCTCTTTTCGAAAGCAATAAATACCCGGAATAAAAAACCATGCTTATGAGAACAGCTATTAAAAAACAGACCGCAAGATTGAATATTACTTTCCTACTGCACCTTTTCTGCCTGCAGAGTTGAAATATCAAAATAAAAACAGGCCCCAGTATAAAAACCGGGAAACACTGTTTACTTAACATTCCTAAACCGAGTAAAACCCCAAACAGAAATATATTTTTTCTGTTTTGGAATTTATCCAAATCAATTTTTAAAAGCCATAACAGCAAAAGAGAGACCATAAAAGTAAAGAAGACATCGAGGTTAAATACTCTGGAGTAATGGAACATTTCAGGATAAAAACTATAAATTATAGCCGCACTGATACCTAAATGCTTATCTTTAATATATTCGCCAATTTTAAAAACAAGTATGATAGAAAGCAGGAAAAATAAAACCGAAATCAGCTCTAATTTTTTAAAATCAACTTCTGTAAAAGACGTAAACAAATTAGAAACAGAATAAAACAACGGCGGGTAATCTACATCGGTAAAAATTGTATTTACCGCTTTCTCTCTCCAGTTCAATTCCGAGGATAAATTATTGCGGAATTTTATGAAATTTCCGATATGAGTCGGCTCATCATGTCCGGCAGGAAATTCATTTTTAACAATCCAGGAAAGACTGAATAAAATATGAAAATAAATTAGCAGAAAAAGAAAAAAATAATATTTCTTATTTATATCAAATTTTATCATTTATTTTAGGAATATCTTCTCTCAATAGTTATTTAAATTATACCTATTAACCCGAAGGGCCGATAGATTATAATTTTGTTACCCTGCAAAATTGGCCTTTAGAAATTGCATGGCGATTTCAGTCCTAAAGGACGTCCTGTGGACAAGGACTTAGTCTCGGAAATCCTTTGTATTTCACGGGGTAAAATTTATCCCCGAAATTCCTATAGAATTTTAGGGGGTTGGGGCAATCCACATTATTACTATTTTGTATATTTTATGAAATAAGAGGGTATATTATGCTGTAGTTAAATAGAAGTAAGAAAAAATGAGAAAATACTTGACAAATTAGATATTGAGGTATAAAAGTAAGTTAAATTAAGTATAG
>CAZLTA010000160.1:0-3795 GCA_964562345.1 uncultured Planctomycetia bacterium | reverse complement strand
TTTTATAACTTTTACTACTAATAATGGTATAACCATTATTAAATACCCGGCTAAGGCATTAGGGGTAATAAAAGTGGAAAATACTCTTTTTGAAATCAAAGTTTTTTCAACATAATGCTTGTTACGCTCCAAAATATAGGGATCTAATTTAGATAAATAATCCAGACAACTATCAAAACCCCAGAAATACTGGTATATTCCATAAAGCGAAACAATAATACCTGCCCAGATTATTACATTCAACAAACTATTAATTTCCTTTACATCGAGACAACTAGTTAAATAAAACAACGAAATTCCTGCTGAGAGATTTAATAAACATATTAGACCGCTGTTATAATTCCGATATTTTAATATAGAAAATATGTAAATTAAAACAAGCGATAATATAGGAAAATTTAAGATATTATTTTTAAAAACAGATTTGGGATAAATCAGTATGAAGATTAAAAAAATAGCAAATAACAAGAAATTATATACCAAAGCTGCCGTTTCGTAAACTTCATCCACTATAAAAGGACGTAGAAATACAATTAGGCAAATTAATAGAAAAAAAATATTTCTATAATCTAATTTTTTCATTCTTTGCTATAGTATCAATCCATAGTTCTATCTGTCAATTGTGCCAGATTATCTTTAAATTTTAGAAAAAGCAATCTATATTATAAAATTTCTAACGAGCTACAAGAATAGACTGCTTGATATTTGCCGCCGATTTTTAGTAGTAGATTACCATAAGTATCTATACCATAAGAAGTTGGGATTTGAGACTTACTATCCTTAATTACCTTCATTTTGCGCCGGTAATCAACAGAATAATCCTATCAGACTTTTTGAATTAGTAAATACAAGTGCTGCAATTCTTTAATCATATCAATTGTAATTTCATCCGCTTTGCCGGAAGGCCTTGTGATAAACATGTCCAGATGAATCTCCTGCTCTATTTGAATACCGCTCAAGCACTTACCGCAGGCATTTAATCTGCCTTCGGCACAGTTACAAGCTCTGGCAAATTCCTTAGCAATCGAGAATTTACCCACACCTTTAAGCCCCGAAAACATGAAACTGCCTGATGCCCTGCCTGTTTTGATATAGTTTTTCAATATAGAGATTACCTTATCCTGACCGATGGATTTATCCCAAGCCATTTGTTTATTATACTTCAAATTTCGATAAGTTAGGCGCATTAAATACCTTAAAACGTAATTTCACATCCTGAATAAATCCAGCGGCCGGCAAGCGCAACGCCTTCAATATCTTCCTGCTTTGAATTAGTCAAGTTGGATGCCCCTAAAAACAAATTCATAGAATGCTCCTTAACTAACCAGTTTTTTCGAAGATACAAATCGAGGTTGAAAAATCCGCTTTTTACAGGCCTTTTCTGATAACTTGCATCAAAACTCAACATTATGTTCTTAAATCTAATACTTTGAGAAAGAGCAACTTTATGCTTCATGTAATCCGCAATATATTTGCTGAATTCAGCACCGCTCTTATAATCGGAATCCAAGTAACTGTAAGAGAACTTTAATCCCCCCCATTTAAGCCAGGCTTCTACCCCGTCTGTTTTAGAATAAGAAACGTTTTCAACACGCCAGGCATCATTTGATGAATTCTTAACCCAATCGATTAAATCATATCCGAACCTTCTGAAAAAAGAAGTCCCATAAGAAAACTCTTCTTTTTCTTTTTTATAACCAACCTCAAAATTAAAACACTCCTCAGTTAATAAATCCGAATTGCCGACATTTGCCGGGCTTGAGTAATACAGCTCTGTAAAACTGGGCAGGCGATAGTTTCTCTGGATTGACAAAAAAATATCTTCTTCATTATTTATGCTGTAACCCAGGAATAAACCGGGGCTAATCTGGAGGTCATATTTACTGTAATCATCTATTCTTAAACTCAAATCATAATTAAATTTCTCAAAATACTCACCCTTCACAGAACAGAATAAAGATACCTCATCCCGAGTGTAACTACCTAAATTTGTACTCCTAATATCCTGGTAAGAATATTCCAGCCCTAAATTGAGCTTTGTTCTTTTAATCTCCAGTTCCCAAGGAAGCTTGAATCCCGCTAAATGATTAATATGGATATTTTTGAACCAATCCGGCCTCGTCCTATCCAAAATAAACCTATCCCAGTGCCTGCGGTAATAAAATTTTGGTGAAAAATTCCTATTCCCGTTGTGGAATCTAAAATTCAGCATATACAATCCCGATGTAGTATGTTCCTCCTGGCAGGGGTAGTTTGACGAGTAAAAAGAAGCGGCTCCAAAATCCTTCTTATTTTGGGCAATTATCAATTCAGGCATACCATGCAGTTCGTTAAAAATCAGTTTGGAGAAAAAACTCTGTTTTTCAAAATCAGTCTCAGGCCTATAAGAAGCTGATTCAGCTCTTTCAAAACTTAAATGAGAATTCAATAAATTACCTACTGTATCCCAAGAGAAATTCATCAGATGCAATTGCTTCTGGCCATATAAAGATTTAAACTTAAAAACATCTTTTTCCGGCTTAGCAGTTATAAAATTTACCGCCCCGCCCATGGCATTAGAACCGTATAAAGAGGAACTTCCCCCGCGCATTATTTCAATTTTATCCCAATCATAGATAGTAAGCGGTAAATCTAAATTGAAATGCCCTGTCTGGGGGTCATTTAAACTTACCCCATCTATCATGACAGCGTTCTGCTCAAACCCCATTCCTCTAATAGATAAATCCTGCTGAATACCGAAGAACCCCCTCGTTTTTAAATCAACTCCGACAGCATTTTCTATTGCATCATCTGGAACTAAGAGTTTAGCAGTATCTAAATCTTGTTTCTCCACAACCTCAACATTACTAAAATAATCCGGGTTTTCGTTAAGATAAATCTTGCCTAAGTTCGTAATCTCCCTGGCTATAGAAACTTGAGTAATTAATAAAAACACAACAATTATAAGTTTAGACTTCATTTTTTCTTCTTAAATAAGAGACTAAAAAAATCACCCCTGCCCCCAGCATGTAAGAGAGGTATATACCCGGCCTGAATTTAAATATGTTTGAAACTAAAGCTATTCCTCCTGCTATTGGAATGCTGATGAATACTGCCTCATTTGTTATTTTTAATTTCTTTTTAAACGGAATCAAAATGAAAGGCACCAAAATCCCGCTTGTATAGATAGAATACGACATGAGCAATACTTTGATTATCTGGTTGAAATAAATACTTAAAAAATATGCCCAGAAACCGATAAAAGCTATGCCCCAGCGGGTAAATATTACAGACTTCTTCCCTTTCAAATTGAATATATCCCGTATAAGAATTGTGGAAGAAGTTAATAGACAGGTGTCGGCAGAAGAAAAAAGAGCCGAAATCAGAGAAAGCAGAAACAAATACTTTAACGGCCTAAAACTAATAACCTCATTAATCAGTAAAGGCAAAACTTCATCCGGCATAACAGTTCCGAATCTATAATGCGAAAACACACCTATTAAAGAAATTAAAAACCCTACTGGTATCAATAAAAGAGCTACAGTTTTTAGAGCTTTTTTTCTCACTTTTACGCTGGATGTACAAAAGAGCCTGGAATGGATATCCGGGCCGATTAAATAAACTGAACTCAGAACTATTAAAAAATACATCAAATCTGAAAGAGAGAAATAATTATTTAAGGGAAAACGCAGATATTCAGGATTGATGGAAGAAAAACTGAAACCGGAATCAATTAACAGTATCCAGCTTACGCCTCCAATGCCCATAAGAAGTAAAATAAATTGCACAAAATCAGTAAAAACAACTGCCGTCTGG
>CAZLTA010000159.1:0-3866 GCA_964562345.1 uncultured Planctomycetia bacterium | reverse complement strand
GAAAACTCCACGGCATTTATATCTGAAATAGATAATTATCCGTCGAATGGAACTAATGTCAGCTCAGTTATCCAATCGCCATACAGTAATGACGAAGTCCATATTATTGCTCCAGAAGATTCCGACAATATAGACATTATCACAGAAGAGGATATCGAAAATTTAATCCGCGAAATTATTCAAATACAATATCCGAAATTGCAAAATGATATACTGGAACAAAAAGTCCGGGAGGAACTCGATGCTTGGACAAGTTTAAATAATGGAATTATGTTATCAGAAATAACTGGCAATATTGCTACGCCTATTGCACAACAGAAGGGAACCAGCTGGATATTGAATTATAATGCAGGAGGAGGAGATGATTTCTTATTTATCGCACTTCTTCCTGAAGCGCAGGATTTTACCAAATATGATACTCTGCGTTTTTATATCAAAGGCGATACAGCCAGGATACGTTTGGAGTTTGGTTATTTAGATAAAAATGGTAGACCAAACATTGTAGGAGACTCTCGGGATGGTTTTATTTTAACAGATTTAGTGCCGGATTTAAAAGTAAGTAAAGACGGATGGACATTGGTTGAGATACCGATAGCTGATTTAAAAGAAAAATACCCGGATGTAAATTGGAATAGAATTCCATATCTTTCATTGGATTTTTTGTATAAAGATTTGCGTGGCGAATATAGAAAGGAAAGAAGAGGTATTATGTATTTCAAGAACATTTCCTTTACTCTGAATAAATCTGCATTTACCCAAAAAGAGCTGGATGAGAAGCTGTTTAGCTTGGGAGAGATATATACTCGTCTTTCATTAGTTAAAGAATATCTTGAAGCGGAAGAGCCGATTGCAATTAAAAAAGTAGTTGATGAAATTTTGGGTCCTGTTGATGAATTTGGTAATTTTAATGCAAACCGAAACGAACCAGATATATTACAGATAGTATTTTCTAATCAGTTTAAAAGTTTAAAACATGTTACAAATTTTGATTATGCTTATTTACAACTGATGGCTCTAAATAGAGCAGGTTATGAAACTTACTTAGCTACAGGAATAAGTAGGAGAGAATTGTATCCAGATATCCCGGTAGCTTATCGGGGATGGGATTATGTTGCAGTATTCAAAGATAAAAAAGGCAGAATTGGAATAATGGATAACAACGGGATACTTGAAGAAAGTGGATTTAGTTCCCAAGACGGTGTTTACTGGATAGATGGAGATTTAGATGAAGCAGCTAATAAAATTTTTCAAAATGGAGTTTACAGTGTTTTCTCTTACAATGAAATAACATCAGATAGATTTTACGACGACAGGTTAGAATCATTAAAGAATAAATTGCAGGAATTGGGAATAGATTTAATTGTAGAAAAGAGTCTCGACAGGTCTTCAACCTACGGCAATATTTGTCAGGAAGCTTTGCTTACAAGTTTATTGAAATTACCGAAGAGGTTTTTAAACAACTTAGAACAAGTGAAATTATCGTCGTTAGAACATATAACCGATAGGGCGGGATTTTATCAAGAAGGAAGAATAGTATGGGATACATCATCCCCTTTAGACTTGCCTGAAGACATTGCTTTGCTTAGACTTGCTAGTTTATTTCCTCATGAGGCAACGCATCATCTTGATTTAACTGTTTGGAAAGAGTTTAATTCCAGTAATGGAGTTTTAGATTTAAGCAATATATTTTGCAATATTAGCTGGCGGCTAAAACAATACTCGGGAAGGTTGATGTTTAGAGATGAGAATTCAGAGTTTGCCTATGACTATGGGAAAACAGACTGCTGTGAAGATATTGCGACTACATATGAATCTCTATTTGGTGATAATGATATATCTGACAATGTTCGTCAACAAATGGAGGAGGGCAAGTTTGAGTTAGCTGCAAAGTTGCTTTTTGCTATTTATATTATGGGTTACGACAGAGGGTTGGGGAGTATATATAATTACAGTCCAGATTCTCTGCCTTTAACAATTGAGGAGGTCGAGCGGAAAATGGCTGATGCTCAAGCAGGAGGTATTGAAATTCCTGCTACTACTTTGGAGTCGTTTAATGCAATTAGATTCATATATTATAAACTAAGAGAAAAAGATGGTTTAGAAGTTCCGGAATATAATATCGAAATAAGTAAAGGCAATTTCCCCAATCTTTATGGAGAAGTCAGTATTTTTACTCAAAATCAAAGAGAAAAAATAGAGAATGCCAGCAGTGATTGGTTAAAGTCACTTGATGGTTTGAGTGAAATAACAGCTTTAGCAAATGTGGCGCAAAGCTACCGGGAAGATATTGTAGGGTTAATAAGAAATAATAAAGTCAACACTCTATTTAAACAAATGTTGATTGGAAGCCTGAATAAAGAAGAAGTAAAAAGATTGATTCTTGAAAAGGATATAGCACTTGATTTGCGTAAGGTTATGGCTTTGAAACTCATTAAGGAGGATAGTGATACTCTGAAAGAGATCACAGATAAATTAAGAAGCGAAAACGAGTCAGATTTAGCAGGATTTATTGCTTCTGAAATGACAGAAACGGAAGAAAACCCGGGTTTTGTTGATTGGAATAATATCGCTGCTAAATTAATTTTGTTTATTGGCCGGATGAGTCTAAATGATTTAGGTATTACAAACTCTCAATCATTAGAGGAACAGGCATCCTTTTTGACTGCTGGATTAATGGCAGATTTAATTTCTGATGAAAACATGTTGAAAGAGGTAAGAAGGCTGGGACTAAAAGAGGTAAATACAAAAGTCAGAGAATTCATACTTTATGAATCCTCAAGAGTGTATCAGGCGATATTGAAGAAAATGCAAGGGGAAGATATATCAGATTCTGCTGTTTTAACCCAAGATATTGACCCTGATTTAAAATATCAAATGTGGCAGAAGTTAGAAGAAAGTGGTGAATTAAAGATATTGGCAGATTTTGACCAGGGTATAAAAAGGCACCGTAGCATAGAAGATTTTGGCTCATTTAATGTTTATGATGAAGATTTTACTCAACGTGCGCTTGATGAATTTTCGCGCTGCATCAAATATGGCAGCCAGGGTTATGCTGTTGCAATTAACTATGATGTTGATTCTCCCAACCCTGCGCAAGTAGGTTTCTGGATGAAAATAGGCAATATAGATATAAATGACTTCCATTATATAAGGCTGCATATTAAGGGTGACTCATTATTGGGCTATCCCAAGAGGTTTAAAATTGAATTGAAAAATGGCAATGGAGAAGTGGGTGAGTATTACATAAAAGGATTAAGCAACAACTGGCAGGAATTCATAATCCCTTTAACAGAATTTAAGGGTATAAATGATTTAAACACGCTTACAGAGATTGTCTTTGTATTTGATAAAGACGAATTAATTACAAAAGAAGGTAGGATTTATTTAGATTTAGTCGGTTTAAGCAAGAATTGAGTTGAGAATAAAACTTATCTCGATTTGATTTATAAGTGTGTTGTGTGGTAAGTTTAAATTAAGGGGCAGATAGATACTATGAAATATGGAATTTTAATTTTCATTGCGAATATTTTAATATATTTATTTTCCAGTCTTAACTCTTCAGCCGTAGTATTCAATCCGGCTGACACATTAGATACTGGCATACCTGTTCAATCGTCATCATATAATGGCCAGCCTGAAGGTTTCCCCGAGTTAATGCCAGATGATAGCACTAGAGTTACCGAAAAAGATATATCGGATTTACTTAAAGAAGTGATTCAGCAGCAAAACCCCGGCATCTCGCCTGATGTGCTGGAACAGAGGGTGCAAGAGGAACTCGATACCTGGCTGAACTTAAATAAAGGGATTATGCTGGAAGAGATACTGAAAAATTTTGCAGGTACAGCTCAACAAAATGCTACCACATG
>CAZLTA010000158.1:0-3876 GCA_964562345.1 uncultured Planctomycetia bacterium | reverse complement strand
CAATATTGTTGAAACTTTCCGCCACCATAACTGTGGCATATCCCACAGCAAACAGCCGCAAATAAGACAAAATATCTGCAAAATAACTTATTATCTTCAGAGGCATATCCAAGAGCGACAAAACAACACTTTTAAAGAAATTGCGCCCGGGGTCGGAAAAAATGGCAATTATCAATACACCAAACACTATCAAAAAAATAGAAAACGGCATCAATGGTTTGTCTAAAACAACATTTTCTATTATAAAAAACATCGCCCAGCCGACGGATATCCAGCCTAAATGGCTCAAAGCTTTTAATGAATTTCTGATACGGAAAGACCTCATAGCATGAGCAATAGTAAGATGGATAACACCGATAAGAAAACATAACTGCATTATAAATCCCTGATTTATATCCAAAAAACTGTTTATCTTCTCAATAACAAACATTCTTAAAAAAGGAACAGCTGCGGCCTGTTCCAATCCAAACCAGGTACCTGTAAGAGCCCCCCATATAATGGTTGCAAAACTTAAGGTGTAAAATAACGGGAATACTTCTTTGGGAATTTTCGTCTTTTTCCTGTGCGTTAAGAAAGTAAGCAATAGAAATATCATCCCGTACCCGGCATCACCGATAATCATGGCAAAGAATAAGCTAAAAAATAACAGAAACCAAAAACTTACGTCATACTCGTCATACCCGGGTATAACATCCATAAACTTAAACACCGGCTGAATAATTCGTATCAAACGGGAATTACGCAGTAAAGTCGGCACCTCATCAGAATTATCCGGTTCCTGAACCAGTATCCCCCATCCCTGGCGCTGGGCTAATTTTAATATTTTTGCAACCGCATCATAAGGGCAGAAACCTGCCAAATATCTAAATTCATCTTCTGAAACCATCGATGACCTTACTTTATGAAATTCAACCTCTTTTTCCAACTTAGCTTTATATTTCTCATACTGTTTCCTGTAACAGGCTAAATATTTAATCCGCTCATCTATCTCCTTAACCTGTCCAATAACATCCAAACGCTCCCGTTCTAATTGAAAATATTCTTTGTTGGGAAAATCTACATGCTGAGTGGAAAAAATACTTTCAGTTTCACGCTCAGTAATAACTGCAATGTAGAAAATGTTTCTTTTTCTTTTAACCATATAAGCGTTTCTGTCTTTTGAAATTTCCTGCCAGGACTTTTTGTTTGCAATACACAGCTCCACATACCAGCCGGCTTCCTGTAATACAGAAACTGATTCTAAAGATACTCCTCCCCATATCCGATACCAGTCCAGCATCTGAGTTATATTATTCAACTCATCAAAAAGCGCACGTTTTCGTTTAGTGAGTAAGTGTATCTCCTCTATTAAACCAGGGATATCTTCTGCCCGGTCGTTATTTTCTTCTGCTGATGCAATATTTTCTATATCCAAAAGCGCACGGTTTAAATTCAGGAGTTTATTGTCAAGAAGTGTATTCTCTTCAGATTCGACCTGATGAGCCTCTTTTTTTATATGTAAAACCCCGGCTTCTCTCAGTTTCTTAAGAGCAGAATCAATATAGCGGTTGGTTATTAAAATTGTTACTTTTTTCATCGGAACAATCATAATACTTCCCCGCTATTATATGCATAATTGTTTTGATTCTTTTTTTGTAACTTTGCTTTGGCAATTTTTCCCCGCACAACCTCAACGGTAAAAAGGTCCCCCAGAAATATCCTTATCAAACGTATATCTTCTTTTGCCTGGGGTATCTTTACTTTTTCAAACAGATTGACTCTCTGTGTTACAATGCGCAGTTCTTCCTGCAAAATGCCCTTCTGTTTATTTAAAACCGCAGTTTGCGATTTCAAACAAACCGCCTCTTTCAACGTTTCAATACCCTTATCAACCCAGAGAGGCACGAAATATAAATCATAGGGGTTTTCAATAAACTCAACATCCCGGTAAACAGGTATGTCAATCCCGGCAACATTCCCTTCCCCAAGGACTATCTGCCCGGCGCTGAAACACTTGGACATTTCAACATCTTCGGCAAATATATCAATCCACTCATCTACTTTTTTTTGCAGCCTCCCAATATCTTCATTAAGCTCATCTATCTTGCGGAAAATTTTACTTATTTCCATCTGCAGCTGCTGTTTTTTAAGCTGCAGCATGGGAAGGAATTTATAAAACCTTACCAGGTCCTCTTTCTGACGTTTTAATTCATTCTTTGTTAATCTTACTTTAGCCATCGCCGGATTCTTTTACTTAGGCCAAAACTCTTTGATTAAATCGGTACGGAAATTGGTCTCCTCAGGCGTAAAACATTCGCCTAAAATCTGCCATCCTCTATCAAGCGCTTTCTCAAGCGGAATATTTACAGATAAATCCATCATCTCTTTTTCAAACATATCTCCGTATTTAAGAAGTTTCTTATCCCAGGCGCTCATACGAAATCCCATATCTCTTTTTTCTGTAGTCTCTTTGTACTGGGCATAAAGCTGTATCATCCCGTCCATAATTGCGCGGTGGTCTTTACGTGTCTTATCATTGACAAGCTGTTTTAACCGGCTTAAAGAACCAAACGGCTCAATGCGGCCGTTTCTCAAATAGAACTGCCCCTCTGTAATATAGCCAGTATTATCAGGGACGGGATGCGTCACATCATCACCCGGCATAGTGGTAACAGCAAGAACTGTAATAGAACCGGCATTTTCAAAATCTACTGCTTTTTCATACCGTGCTGCCAGCTGGCTGTATAAATCACCCGGATAACCTCTATTGGAAGGAACCTGCTCCATGGTAATAGAGATTTCTTTTAATGCATCGGCGAAATTAGTCATGTCTGTTAAGAGAACTAAAACATCACGGCCTTCTAATGCAAATTTTTCACCTACAGCCAGGCATAAGTCCGGAATCATAAGCCCCTCTACAACCGGATCAGATGCTGTATGGATAAAAAATATTGACCGGCTTAAAGCTCCTCCTCTATCCAGAGTGTCTCTGAAGAACATATACTGGTCAAACTTTAAACCTATCCCCCCCAAAATAATAATATCAACTTCCGCCTGCATAGCTATACGGGCCAATAATTCATTATAAGGTTCGCCTGAAACAGAAAAAATCGGCAATTTCTGCGAAACTACCAGCGAATTGAACACATCTATCATAGGAATATTGGTGCGAATCATGCGGTTGGGAATAATTCTCTTTGCCGGATTAACAATCGGGCCCCCAATTTCAATCAAATCCCCTGTTATAGCAGGCCCGTCATCTCGTACTACGCAGCTGCCGTCGAATATCCTGCCCAGCATATTTTCCGAAAACGGCACCTGCATAGGATGCCCGAGAAACATTACTTCATCCTGCGTGGATATCCCGCGGCTTCCGGCAAAAACCTGCAGAGAAACATCGTCTTTATCCAATTTAATAACCTGCGCCAGCGATTTACCACGCATTGTTTTTATCTGAGCAAGTTCCTGATAAGTTATATCTTTTGCTTTTACCGTGATAACATCACCTGCAATATTGTGGATTCTACTGTATATCTTTTTCATTTTGTTTACTGATAAAATCATCTATTAATTTTTCCTGGCGTTTAAAACCTTCTGAATCCCAGGGAGTATAATTCCAGTCGATAAACAGCTTGCGCAGCTCAAAAAAAAGCTCCCGCGCTTTATCCTTATCGGCCGGATGAAACTCGGCAGTTAAAACAACGCTTACTTTTTTAAAAACATGCTCCTGGCGCTCGGAAGAAGTTGATGCGTCAACTTCGTCAAAACCATTCTGCTGCAAATAAACGCTGTCTAAAAACTCTGCTTTCAAATAAACCACAAAGTCATCCAGCGATGTTCCCTCTTCTCCTAAAACCTTCATCATCTGCTCAACTTCATTTCCTTTAAACATTATTT
>CAZLTA010000157.1:0-3908 GCA_964562345.1 uncultured Planctomycetia bacterium | reverse complement strand
AGGATAATAAGGAGTTAGATGTGCATCTTACGGTAGACAATGCTGATAAATCCTGGGGCGGTAATGTCGGAGCTGTGACTACAATATTAAAAGATTTAAAACCCAAAGGTTCTGTTGCTTGTGTTTGCGGCCCGCCTATTATGATGAAATTTGCAACTCTTAAACTCCTGGAGCTGGGATTTAAAGAGGAAGATATATATCTTTCCATGGAAAAGAATATGTCCTGCGGGATTGGTAAATGCGGGCATTGCAGAATCGGATATTTATATGCCTGTAAAGACGGCCCTGTTTTTAAATATTCGCAGATTAAAGGTTTTGATGGAATCTGGGATTAGATTATGAAAAAGATATTGATTGATTTAGATATTTGTGAATCGTGCCAGGAATGTAAGGCGGAATGCAGTTACTATTATCATCCTAATAATGACGGAGTTATTTCTATTCGCGAGATTGCAGCATTTTCTATTGTATGCAGAAAATGTGAAGAAGGAACTTGCGTATTATCCTGCCCTCAGGATGCATTAGAACGGGAGGATTCAGGAGTTGTAAAGAGGCACAATATGCGCTGTATAAGTTGTAAATCCTGCAGTTTCGCCTGTCCTTTCGGTACAATTTATCCCGAGGTGATACCGTATCTGGTATCGAAGTGCGATTATTGTTTAGACAGGCTCGATAAGGAGCCGCTTTGTGTCAGGAGCTGCCCTGTTGAGGGAGCATTGAAATTTACGGAAGTTGAGGAAGATGAAGAGAAAGGGATTTATAAGGTAACAGACAATTTGTATGTCCATTCTACAAAGTTCTGGGTTAGAGTATGAAGTTATTGATTGAATTTTTAATATTTCCGGGGTTTATATTTCTTACAGCTGCAGGAGGTATTTTAGCCTGGCTGGATAGGAAAATTACCGCCCGCATTCAGTACAGGGTCGGGCCTCCCTGGTATCAAAGTTTTGCAGATTTATGTAAATTGTCCGGCAAAGAGATTGTAATCCCGAAAAATGCTAATGTTCCTATGTTTATTTTGGCGCCGTTTTTAGGGATGAGCGCTCTTTTACTATCAGGGTTCATTCTTTATAAAATCAATATATTTAATACGCCGGGATTCATAGGAGATATTATAGTTTTAGTATATCTGTTTACCATTCCTTCTTTATCGTTAATTCTGGCAGGGTTTGCTTCCTCTAATCCGCTGGCTTCTTTGGGCTCGTCGCGGGAGATAAAACTGTTGTTGGGATATGAAATTCCTTTCATATTAGGACTTCTGGTGCCTGTTATAAAAACAGGCAGTATCCGTTTTTATGACATCATCCAGTTTCAGCTTGAACACGGAGCTATTCTCTATTCAGCGTCAGGGATAATTGCCTTTATCGCTGTTATGTTATCTGTTCAGGCGAAGATGGGTCTTGTTCCATTTGATATTGCAGAGGCTGAGACCGAAATTATTTCCGGCCCTTTGGTAGAATATTCAGGAATTTTACTTGGAATTTTCAAGCTCAATAAGATGTTAATGCTTGCAGTATTTCCGGTTTTTATATTAAGCTGTTTCTGGAACGGGTTCGGCAATGCGAATTTATTGCTGATAGATATATTGAAATTTTTGGCACTTATTGTAATTTTTACTTTAATAAGAAATACGAATCCCAGGTTGCGGATTGACCAGGCATTAAGATTTTTCTGGTTAAAGCTGAGTACAATTTCTTTAATAGCGGTAATTCTTGCTTTGGGAGGCATGTAGAAGATGGGATTAAAACTTAAGCTTAAGGCATTGATGAAATCTCCCTGGGTGTTTCATATGTCTACAGGCTCCTGTAATAACTGTGACATTGAACTTTTAGATGTGCTTACGCCCCGCTATGATGTGGAGAGATTCGGAGCCGTATTGGTCGGGAGTATAAAACATGCCGATGTTTTAATGATTACAGGTGCGATGAACAGGAAATGCATTCCGCGCGTAAAAGAAATTTACGAACAGGCTCCCAAGCCGATGCTTGTAATTGCTCTGGGTGCATGTTCTTGCGGCAGAGGTATTTTCAGGGACAGTTACAATTGCACTGTGTCTGTTGATGAAGTAATTCCTGTTGACGTGTATGTCCCGGGTTGTCCGCCGAAGCCGGAGGCTATTTTGGCAGGTATTATTAAAGGGATAGAGAAGCTGAAAAAAAGTATATATAGTATATAGGGAGATACAAATGCAAATACTTGAAAAAATAAAAGAGACGTTTAAAGAAAAAATAGAAAATGTGTATGTTCATAATGAGCGCAGGGTATATATCGATTTAAAAGACAAGAATGATATTGAAAAATTTGCAAAATTTATGTTTTATGATTTGAAAATGAGGTTCAATATTGCAAGCGGAGTTGATACCAGGCGCGGCTTTGAAATTCTTTATCATTTTTCGGATGATTCCAGCGGCCGGATTATAAGCTTGAGGGCAAAGATTGATGATAAAGATAAGCCTGAAATTGTCAGTATTACGCCTGTTTTTAAAGCAGCAGAATGGATTGAGAGGGAAATTCATGAATTGCTGGGAATCAATTTTATCGGCCACCCTAATTTAAAGAGGCTGCTTTTATCCGAAGATTGGCCGGCGTGTCAATATCCTCTAAGACATAAGGAGAAGGACGGTGAGTAAAAAAACGATTATCCCGATCGGGCCGTATCATCCTTTGCAGGAAGAGCCTGAGTTTTTTAAACTCCAGGTGGAGGGTGAGCGTGTCGTGGGACTTGAAATAAATATCGGCTATAACCACAGAGGTATTGAGAAACTCTGCGAGCAGAAAAGTTATGACCAGGCAACTTTTATTGTGGAAAGAATTTGCGGCATTTGTTCAACATCGCATCCGTTTGCATATGTAAATGCAGTTGAGGACCTGGCAAAAGTGGTTGTGCCCGAGCGGGCGCTTTATATTAGAACAATTATGGGGGAATTAGAAAGAATTCACAGCCACCTTCTGTGGCTTGGGTTAGCCGGGCATTTCCTGGGATATAACACTGTATTTATGTGGGCCTGGAAATACCGGGAAATTGTCCTTGATATTTTTGAACAGGTTTCAGGGAATAGAAATCATTATGCTATGATGAAGCCGGGCGGTGTAAGAAGGGATATCGACGAGGAAGATATCCCGATGATTTTAAAAGGCATGGATGAGCTGGAGAAAAAAATTACCATGCTTAAAAAAGCCGTTATGGATGACCCGGTATTGCATGCCCGTCTTAAAAGAGTCGGGATTTTGAGCAAAGAAGATGCCGTTAACTATTCCGCTGTGGGGCCTGTTGCCCGGGCATCGGGTATAAAAATTGATGTCAGGAAAAATGATGCTTATGCTGTTTATGATAAAGTGGATTGGGATATGATTACGGCTGATAATGGGGATTTGTTTGATAAGGTGGTTGTCAGAATTTTAGAGAAGCTTGAGTCTATTAAGATAATCAGGCAGTGCCTTAAAAAGATGCCTAAAGGTGAAATTGATGCTGATATTAAAGAAGTTCCGCCGGGTGAGGGGATTGGAAGGCATGAAGCTCCGAGAGGCGAGGTTTTTCACTATGTTAAAAGTGACGGTACGAATTCTCCTGTAAGGCATAAGGTCAGAGCGCCGAGTTTTATGAATGTTGCGACGAACCAGGCAACTGTGATCGGAGCAAATGTAGCTGATGCAGTTATAATTTTAGCGGCAGTTGACCCTTGTTACTGCTGTACTGAAAGGTTGTATGTTTATCAGGATGATGAAAGAATTATGGATGCGGATAAATTAATAAAACTTTCTCAGGAAAAAACTGAACAAATAAGAGCAAAATTGCGGAAATGAATCCTTTTGAATTGATGCTTTTCTGGCTGCCTGTTTTAGCAGGGTTGATTTTTATTTTTCTGCCCCGGAGTTTAAGAAAAACGCCTCTTTTCCTGGCGTATCTA
>CAZLTA010000156.1:0-3980 GCA_964562345.1 uncultured Planctomycetia bacterium | reverse complement strand
GTTAATGGACGGCAGTTATTATTTTTTAGCAGGTATTTGGAACAATAATTCTTTAGCGCCGTTAGCATATACTTTAAAAGATTTTATTGTTTATAGTAATAAAAAAGACCATGGTATAGTATATATAGGTCATAACTGGATTATTAAACTACCCGAAGATTAAATATGCAATATCCAAAAGTTTCAATAATAGTTGTGAACTTTAACGGGGAGAAATATCTCAAAGGTTGCCTTGATTCTATTTTTAGTCTTAACTATCCTAAATCAAAATTAGAAATAATTGTGGTTGATAATGGTTCCAGCGATAATTCCATATCTATTGTTAAAAATAACTTTCCGAAGGTCAAAATGTTAAATAACGATGAAAATAATTATTGTAAGGCCAATAACTTAGGAATTAAAGAATCCAGCGGTGAGTATGTTGCGATAGTAAATAATGACGTAGAGGTGTGCAAAGATTGGTTGTTAGAACTGGTAAAAAAACTATCGAATTACAACACCATAGCAGCTGCGATGGGTAAGGTATTATTTAAAAACGGTTTGCTGCAGAGCACAGGCCACTATGAATTACCTAATTTTTACTGGGGCGATAGAGGTTTTATGGAAGAGGATAAAGGGCAATTCGATAGTATAGAAGAAATAAATAGCATATCTAACACAGGTTCTTTATATAAAAGAAACGTTTTTGACAGAGTGGGTCTATTTGATGAGGATTTTGAAATATATATGGAGGATGTAGATTTTGGGATCAGATGTAAAGAATATAACTTAAAATTTCTATATGTGCCAGCTGCTATCTGTTACCATGAATTCCATGGGACTAACAGAGAGGATTTTGTTCGATTTAAAATAGAAAAGAACCGACTGTTGCTTGTTGCCAAGCATTATCCGGATAAGTTAGGGGATGTTTTATTTGGGGAAGGATATTTTCAAGTTAATAAGCAGAAAGACGAAAAAATAGATATCTTTAAGATTTTTCCTGAAATTTTATTAAAGTTGTTAAAACATCATCCTTTGGAAAAAGTTAATTTATTACTACCGGGCATTTTTAAAGAGCTATCGAAATTTGTTAATTATGATAGATATTATCTGGTTCAGAGGCTTCGTGATTTTGAAACCAATTTTAACAAATCCATATTTGATAAAGAGAACGGGATAAAACAATTAAGAGAAGCTCTATCTGAAAAAGTAAATGAGATAAAAAATCTTAATAAAGACATTGACGATAAAAGTATAATTATAGATGTAAAGGATAAGGGAATAGTACAGAGTCAGAAATTGCTTAATTTCAAAGGTCAATACATAAAACAGTTAGGAAAAGTTATATCTGAAAAAGATAGTTTCATAAAACAGTTAGGAAAAGTTATATCTGAAAAAGAAATGGATATCGGAAATATCAACAAAAATATAGCAGAAGCAAATAAGATAATTGAGAGCAAAAATAGCGAAATATTACAGCAATGCAAATTAATTAATAAGCAAGAAATAAAAATGATACAATTAGGAAATTTAATCGAACATCAAAGAGAAAATTTAAAAAATAATCAACAAATAATTAATCAAAAAGCAGAAGAATTATCCAGATTAAATGAGATTATTGCTGAAAAAGAAGAAAAACTGCAGTATTTTTATACCTGGATGGAGAGATTTTATAATTCCGAAACCTATCGGTTTTTATTAAAACCTTTCTGGGCGATTTTAGTAATATTTAAAAAGTTATTAAAGATAGGGGAATTCAGCTCTTGCCAAAAAATAGTTATTATAAAACCCTCAATAATATCGGTATCTAAAACAGCAGAAGTAATAAAAAGAATAAAATCTGAAAACCGTAATTCAAAAGTAACCTTAGTAGCATTTTTTAAAAATGATATTGATGGAAAAGAGCTCAGATTATTAGCTGTAGATAGAAAAATTACTCTACCAGCCGGAAGAAAATTATCCAATGTATTTCAGTTAATTAAGTTGTTTATGATTTTGATATTTAGGGGTGCTCACCAGAGCTATATATTAGTTGGTTCTGTCTTGGATAAGAGTTATCGGAAATTTAAATTGCTTGCTTTTTTGACTAAAACTAAATCTATAAAGTTGTATATGATAGATAACAATCGTCAGATACAACTTTCTTCATTAACTAAAACGTTATTGCTTCTCTTTTTAAAGAGCGCAAGTTTATATCTTCTTATTTTATTTTTTATTATATTTATAGCCGGCAGAACTAAGCTTAGTCAGATATTTCGCAAATTGACTTCTTTATCAAAATCTTCCAGTTAAATGAATATCTGTTATATCTCTAATGAATACCCTCCTAATATCATTGGCGGGGTGGGTATATATATGAAAGAAATTACGCAAGCAGTCAGTAAATCAGGGCATAATGTGTTCGTAATAACTCAGGCGCCAGATAATAAGGGAAGGCAGTATAAAGATGGAAAAGTTATGGTTTTTGAAGTTCCGTATAAACCTGTTTTGTTTTTTAGATTCCTTCGAGATTATTTACCTAAAACTATCCAGCGTCTGGAATACGGATTGATAACTTCCAGAAAACTAAAAGACATAATAAAAACATATCATATTGATGTCGTAGAAAGCCCTGAAAGCTGGATGGGAGGGTTCTGGTATTATCTTTTCAGAAATAAACCGCCATTATTGATAAAATTACATACACCGGAAGGAATAATTTTTAAATGGAATGGAGGAATGAATCCAGATGATATCCGGTTTGTAAATATTTTGGAAAAATTCTGGATGGCCAAGGCAAATTTATTAATCGGAGTAACCAATGCTATAACCGAATTAGTTACGAACTATTATGGATTAAATTTAAACTCCAATCTTGTTGTGCCTAATCCTGTAGCTTCAGGGTTTTTAGAACATCAAAAAGGAGCAGGAGTTAACAATAGCAGGTTCAATATTCTTTATGCGGGCCGTTTGGAATTCAGAAAGGGCGTCCATGTTTTAGTTAAAGCGATTCCTAAGGTGTTAGGTAAATTTCCTGATGCAAGATTTGTATTTGTAGGAGCTGATTGCGGAATGAAATCCTACATTAAGAATAAAATTAAAGAATACGATTGTCGAAAAAACGTAGAAATAATAAATCAGGTTAGCAGAGAAAATCTTATCTGCTATTATAATGAAGCTTCTTTATGTGTTGTCCCCTCTTTATGGGAGAATTTTCCTTATGCCTGTATTGAACCTATGTCTTTAGGTAAGTTAGTCGTTGCTTCTAATACTGGCGGGATACCGGAAATAATAACAGATAACGAAACAGGGATTCTTTTTACTCCCGGAAGTTCAGCTGAACTGGCAAAAAAGATCATACAGTTCTTGCCCGATAATGATTTTAAAAAAGATATTCAAGATAAAGCGAGAAAACATATTAAACATCTCTGCAATCCTGCAGATATAGCAAATAGAATGATTGATATATACCAAAAATTAATAAAATGTTAAATCGCAGTAAAAAAGGACCGGATATTTTAGTCTTTTTCACTAATTACATTTGTAATAGTAGGTGTCTGATGTGTAATATTTGGGAGAAGCAAGGGGAAGATAATGTTTTAAATATAAATCAAATTGAGAATTTTTTTGATAATTATTTGATTAAAAACTTCGTAAAAATCGTTAATCTTACAGGAGGAGAGCCCACGTTGGATGAGAAACTGGAAGATATCGTAAAAATAATATTAAGAAAATGCAAAAAAATAAAAAGAGTCGATATCCCGACCAATGGAATTGATACAGAAATTGTTGTTGATAAAATAGAACGTATTTTAGCTTTACTATTTCCATATCAAAATGTTCGGCTCACTGCAACAATTGCCCTGGATGGGATTGGCAAAACACATGAAACGATAAGAGGAAGAACCGGGATATTTGAAAACGTTATAGTTACTATTAAAGAACTTAAAGAACTTGCTAAATTATATCCCTATTTTAGCCTCAGTTTGAATACAGTAGTTAATAGAATAAATTATGATAAG
>CAZLTA010000155.1:0-3980 GCA_964562345.1 uncultured Planctomycetia bacterium | reverse complement strand
CTTGACGAAGCAGAGTGGGGAATTCAAGCTTATGTCAGATTCAAAGAATCTTTCGGCAAGAGAAAGACATCTGCGCGCATTGATGCCAAATTAGTGAAAACAGTTGTGGTCGGGGCAACAGGAACTACTATAACTTATACAATCAAAGACTGGCAGGAAGTAAGGCCGCCTGTTGAACCTTAAAAAGAGGATATATATTATGAAGATAAGAAGTTTCACTTTAATAGAAGTAATAATAGCCGCAGTGCTGCTTACTATAGGAGTTGCAGGAGGAATTGCCGGATATAAAGTAGCGGATAGGCAGATCGAACAGGCCAACATAAAAAATATGCTGATACATGAAAATGAAATAGTGGCAGAGAAGATAGCCTCCTGGGATGTAGATGAGCATGCCGGTGATTTAGAGGGTGGTAAGACATACGATGTGACTGATGAAATTTCCAATACAAAACTGACGGGATTTTCTCCCAAAGTAACTTATACAGTGACAGGCCGCACAATACCTGCACCGTATAAAGAAATAGTTGTAAATGCTGAAGTAACATATGGAGGAAAGACTATAAAAGTTCAAACAGAAGCCATTAAAGTAAATGTTGAAGAGCCGATAATCATACCACCTCCACCTCCTCCACCTCCTCCTCCTGATGATGACGACGATGACGATGATGATGATTGTTGGCCTTCTGGATGTTTTAATTGCAGTGGTTGGTTTGATTGTTCAGAAGGAGATCCATTAACTTGTCCAGGAGAGCCTAAAGAGTGTAACGCTTGTGCAGGCTGTGATTGCACGATAGGGGATACATATAGGTGTAAATGATAGTTTCAATGTTTTGTGAGAAGCAAAGAGCCGCAATTTTAAAGTTGCAGGTTTGTTTTAATAGTAATTAAAATGTAACCAAAACCACTATTATTGGAAAGAAAAGTTTCCAATTTATTACTACATCGTATGTAAATAAACATTCTTTTGAAGAAAGAAGCATAGTTATTAATTTTGAAGACAGGGATTTTGCTTTTATAGGTAAGGAATTAATGGAAATGATGTCAAAGGATGAAAGTAGCCACACATATTAAATAGTAACCCCTGTGGTCCTGCATGTATTTAAATATGAAATGTATTTCTTTAGGTAGGAGAAGAATTAAGGTGATGGTTGGTTTATACCAAAAGTTATTCATTCTAAAATAAATTGAAAATTAACATCAAATTGGTTGGGCTGGTTTTATTGTGAATGTTTCTTTTTGCGTCTGTCTGGAATTAACCCGAATATTTCATGAATATCATGAAATATTCGCCCAAAGGGTCGACAGATTAAATCGTTATACGATTTAATCTTGTTGTCGAGGTAACCCGCATTGTTGCTATTTTATGTATTTTATGCAATAAGCGGGTTAGTATTAAAAATTACAATCAAGGGCTTTTTTAGGAGCAATAGTATTCGCAAATATTAAAAAGAATGTCAAAGTTAATCGGAAGGATAGGTATTGTAACTTTCGGAATAATAATAGGCAGTTTATTTCAGTCATTATGTGTAAATAAAGAAAATAATGTCCTTTTCATTGCTAAAGTTGACCAAGCGATTAAGGAAGGTGTTAGGCGAAATGAAGCAGGCATTACGCTTACAAATAATGATAAATATTGTCTGCTTAAAGCTTCCCGCAGGGTTTTGGAATCTTATTTCTCTGAAAATACTAATTTACTAACAACATCTGATTTCTCAAATGTTCCTCTCAATGTTTTGCGCCAAAAAGCCAGAGTTTTCGTAACTTTAATAACAAATGGTTGTATTCGGGGATGTCAAAGTTCTCAGGCATCTAATTTACTGCAAAGTGTTATTAAAGCGGCTTATAAAGCTATTGAAGATGAACGTTTCGGAGGTTCTTTAGTGAAGAAAGAGATTAAAGATGTTAGAGTAGAAATTACATTGTTATTGAATCCTATTGAGGTTAAATCTCATAAAATAAAACTGATTAAGGAAAATATTGAGGTGGGAATAGATTCTTTCAGCTTGAAAAGAGATAGTAAAAGAGCTTTTTTTAAAAGTTCTGTCCCTGTTTCTCATAATTATAGCTTGGAAAAAGCACTTAAAAAATTGGGTAAAAAAGCTAAAATCGGTTCTCAAGCTTATCAGGATCCGGAAGTAAAAATTTATAAATATCCTACCATTCAGTTTGCCGAACATTTTGACAATAAATCCCTGGTAAATATGTTTCGTTATAACAGATTGTTTTATCAGTCAAAGGTAATAAAGGAAGCGTACATTAGGGCGCTTAGGGAATGTGGGAATTATATGGCAAATCACATAGATAATGTTGGGCTTATAACTTATGAATACGATGTTTATAAAGATAGGAGAAACAATCCTTCTTCCCCAGCAGCTGTTATCCGTAGTCTGGCAAGTATCTGGGTATTAGCTTTGATAACTGAGTATTTTGATGATGATAAATACCGTCAGTCGGTTCGCAGCAGTGTAGAGTATTATTTAAATCGCTATTACGTGTACGATGAGAAAGAGGATTTTGGATATATTAAAACAGGAGAAAGTGCAAATATTGGCACAGCAGCTTTTATGTTGCTTTGTTTGGTTGCCATAAATGATAAAAATTTTCATGCTGAAGAAAAGCAGAAGTTGATTAATTTTATACAAACTATGGAAGATAAAGAAAAAGGATTTTTATACCCGGTATATCTACCGGATAAATATAGCCAGTTTGAACGCAAAGAGGTGTATTATTCGGGCGAGGCTTTAGCAGCTGTTATGGTTTTATATGAAAGGACAAAGAATAAAGAATACTTGGCTATTGCAGAAAGGGTCTTTGATTATTATAGAGATTTATTCCAGCGTGCCTCCAAAAGAATGAGTATGGCACCTTGGATGTCAAAAGTATATAGCAAGGTGTTTTTTGCAACGGGGGATAAAAAATATGCGGAGTTTGTTCTAGAAATGAATGACGAGGTTGTTAAATATCAAAACAGTCTAAATTCTAAATATGTTGATAAAATAGGTTCGTTTTTTTCTAAAGGCTCTGCTTACTCTACAGGTGTATATGTAGAAAGCCTTGCCGAGGGATATCGAGTTGCTAAAGCTTTAGGAGATAAAGAAAGGAGCAAGATATATAAAGAAGCTATTTTTATGGGTAACAGGTTTATTATCCAGTCTCAATATCGGGAAAATAATATGTTTACGGCGAAAAACCGGATCCTCACTTTAGGCGGGATAAGAACAAGTGTTTATAAAAGCTCTATACGTATAGATACTGTCCAACACGGTGGGAATGCTCTTCTTAAGACTCTTGAGTATGTTTATTAAATTGTATTTTCGGAAGGTACATTGAAACGATTTCATTATATCTTAATAATGCTCTTGTTTTTAACGAAGAGTCAATATCTGTTTAATTTTTAAATAAATAGGTGCAAATCGTAAGGTGATTTGAAAATTGATACAGAAAGCATGAGGGTGCAGCTTAATTTTAAAAGTGTTTTATTCGTAAGAAAAAAGCTGGGGACTCGAATTCATTTATCTCCCACATGCAACTAAAACTGCTTGAGACGGAAAGAAAAGTTTACAATTTGCAGGAACAAAAAATTTCTGAAATCCGTGATTCCCAGGATGTTTATTATCAATATGTTAGGATGCAAGAATTATTAGAATCATTTTATATTTGGCATGGAAATTGAATGTTATATACTAGGTGTAAGAAACTGGAGGTAAAGTGAAGATAGAAAGGGAAAATAAAGGTTTTACGCTTTTAGAGGTAATTGTCGCAGCAGTATTGCTCACTATGGGTGTTGCAGGTGGTATTACAGGGTACAAAATATCAGATAGGCAAATAGAGAGAACAAATGTAGAAAATGAGTTAATAAATGCTAACGGAACTATCCAGGAAAAGGTAGCCGCAATGAATTTTGATGATTTGCGAAGTGGGGAGAAAGATGTAGCACTGAGTGATATCGGCGCAGAGGAATTAGAAAAGTTTGGTATATC
>CAZLTA010000154.1:0-4022 GCA_964562345.1 uncultured Planctomycetia bacterium | reverse complement strand
TTTAAGTTTTTCTATGTATTCCAGAATTTTTCCAAGCTGTGCAAAGTAAAGCTCCAGCTCGGCATCACTCAAATCTAATCGTGCCAGAATCCCGGTGTGGAATACTGTTTCTTTGGAAATTTGCATAACAATTGTATATCATAAGAGGGTAAAAAAATCAAGAATAGTATTTGGATTAAATGCAGATTCTAATCCGAATATTTCATAAATATCACGAAATATTCTCTTTCCAAGAAATCCGTAAGATTTCCGAGAGCTCCGAGGAATTCGCAAAATTCCCGGCCCCGTGGAATTTCTCAAACAGAAATTCCCGGGATAGAGTCCCTGTCCACAGGACGTCCTTTAGGACTGGAATTATGGAATAATTCCTAGGGAAACTAAGTCCTCGGAATTTTACCAGATTCCAGAGGGTCGGGATAAGTCCTAAAGGACACTTCGCAGCCAGCAGTTACGTCATTCCATATATTACATGAAATGAGCGGGCTAATATTCAATGCAGGATATTTTTATTTGTTTTAAGTTCTTTCTGAACCTGCTCAATTCTTTCATCCAAATAAGGGTGGGTTTTCAAATAATATTGTCTAATGGGTGATGAAAATTGGTATTTCTGAAGTTTTTTTAGCAGAGTTATCATTGCTTCGGGGTCATATCCTGCCTTTTGCATATATTTTAAAGCCAATCTGTCTGCTTCAAATTCTTTCTCTTTACTGTAATCAAGACTTAATAATATTAAAGCAATTCGGCTGTCTTTAGCAGTGCGGGCATCAGGAGCATTTGTGCTCAATATTATCATAAGTGCTTGTATCCCAATTGATTCCTGAAGTTTCAATATATTATGCCTAAGGACAATATGCGAGAGCTCATGGGCAAGAACAGCAGCTATCTCATCATCTCCCTGCAGCATATCCAGAAGCATTTTGTTAATATATATATATCCTCCCGGTAAGGCAAATGCATTTGGGTTTTCGTTATCGTTTTCTTCTTTTTTCTTTTCGTCTATGATATTAAAGTAATATACAATTCCTTTTCTGTCGCATGATTTAGTAAGGTTATACCCTACTTTGTTTACAGGGTCTCTTAGACGAGGGTCTTTTATAACATCAAATTGTTCTTCTACCTGCCGGGAAAATTTTTTGCCTAATTTTACTTCCTTTTCTTCGGATATAAAAGTCAGGTTTTCTTTGCCGGTTAAAATATTATAATCAACTGAGGTACAACCTGTGAGTAATACCATTAATAACAAACAAAACAGCGAAAATGGTTTATTTGGCATCTGTTTTTTTGAGTTCCAGTAATATTTCCTCCAGAGTAACAGAGATATTTTCCAGAAGCTCTATTTGTTTCTTCTGAACCTGCTCCTGTTCTTTCTGAACTTTTTTTGCTTTCTGTGCCAGCTTCATCATGTTGCCGATTTCTCCTATATTCATCATATTCTCTTTATTAGAACTGCTATGATTAATACTGTTTAGATACTTCCTGCAGCTGTAGGTGCTGGTTGTTGAATTCTATTACTTTAAGCTGTTTGTCTTTCACTTTGATTACATCAGGATTGGGGAATTTTAAAACTATCGGGACATTGTTTTCCACGTAAGTCAGCAATAATACTTTTATATTTCCGTTGTATTCATACCCTGAATAGTAGAGATTTTCTCCCATTTGAGACAGTATTTTTTCTCCGGCACTAAAAGTATGAGCTGCAGGAGTTGATACCGCACTCAACATGCCCTGCAGGACATTGTCTAAATCCGACGCTAAACCTGCCTGCACTCCTAAAAGCAGAATAATCACAGTTAAAATAGCCGCTTTCTTCATTTTACCCTCCTTGTTTTTATTTAGACGAGGTCTGTCAGTTTATAACTATTAAGAGCATCTTTGTTTGTTATTCCTTCTATTATCCTCATCAGATGCTGATTGTCGTCTTCGGAAATTTTATTAATAAAGATAACCTCGTTTAAATTTATATTGGCAGGATTTTTAAGAAAATAAATTTCTTCTTCCTTTTCGGTTAAAATAGAATATTTTTTAAGGTAATTAACAATTTGGATGATTTTTGAATTTGGGATATTTAAATCCCGGCTGATTTTTTCGCGTTTCAGGGGGAATTTACCGTCCTGGAATTTTTTGACCATAAACTTCAACACCACCAAAATTTCGTTTAATTCTAACAGCGAAGATTTTTTGTCAATATGAGCCTGGCTTAATTTTCTGCGGTTCTGAAATACGAAGCCCAGCTCTGCTCCTAATAAAATTACTATCCAACTGTAATAAATCCAGACTATAAATACGGGTAAGGCGGCAAAAGTTCCGTATATGGCATTATATCTTGTAATCCCTATCTGAAATTTTAAATATCCCCACTGGAATATCTGCCAGATTGTCCCGGCGATAATTCCTGAAATAATCCCCGTTGAAAGGTTCACTTTTGTGTTAGGCATAAACATGTAAAATATGCATAGGGCAAGCCAGATGCTTATAAAAGGAATGAGTTTTATCAGGGAAAAATAGATATTGTTGATAAAAGATAGTTTGAGCAGGTCTTGTACTAGTGCATTTGATGAAAGAGTTGTGGTAAATGTAAATGTCAGAAATATGAAAACAGGGCAAAGTATGACTATAGTCAAATAATCAGATATTTTTCTGGTAATCCTTCTGGGGAAATTTATCTCCCAGATTGCATTAAATACTTCTTCTATATTTCCCAGAAGCTTTATTACAACAAGCAGAAGAAATATTATGCCTGTTGTACCTAAAGTTGTCAGTTTTGTGTTTTCGATATATTGAAGTATACTCAAAAATATTTCCTGCTTTCCCATGGCCAGTTTTTCAATTACAATGTTCTGAAAAAAATGCTGAATTCCAAGCCCTTTGGATATTGCAAACAAAAACGCCAGAAACGGTATTAAGGTCAACAGGGTTATAAAAGTTAGTGCTGCAGCATGGAGTTTACATTTATCTTCTGCAAAATTTCTTGCTATAGTTTGTGTAAAGACCACCAGTTTCTTAAACGGATGTTTAAGTTTAGCAGGCATTTTATTCCTCCTCCAGTTTTTTTAATAACTTTTTGAGAATATCTTCTTTCATCTTAAATGAATGTTCTTCGCCGGGGAATTCGTTATTTTCGATATCACTTTTGAATCTATTCACTGCATCCTCTATCTGCGAGTTTAAGTCCAGATATTGTTTTACGAATCTGGGTTTAAAACGGCTGATGAGCCCAAGCATATCATGAGTTACCAGAACCTGGCCGTCACAAAAATTCCCTGCGCCTATTCCGATTACCGGTATGGTGAGTTTTTCAGATATAATCTTTGCCAGCTGGTGCGGAATACATTCCAGTATTACAGCAAAACATCCTATTTTCTCTAATATTAAGCTGTCTCGACATATGCTTTCAGCAGAAGATAAATCCCTGCCCTGTACTTTAAGGCCTCCCAGCATCGTGGCTGTTTGGGGAGTCAGCCCTAAATGGCCCAATACCGGAATGCCGGCTTTTAATATTGCTGCTATCTGCTCTTTTACATTGCTTCCCCCTTCTATTTTCACGGCATCGCAGCCAGCTTCTTTAATAAACCTTCCGGCATTTTTTACGGCATCCTCATTAGACACCTGGTAAGATAAAAAAGGCATATCACCTATCAGAAATGTATCCGGTGCCCCGCGTCTTGCAGCTTTAGCATGATGGAGCATTTCATCCATTGTAACAGGAACAGTGGATTCATAGCCTAAAACAACATTGCCCAGAGAATCTCCTACTAGAAGTATATCAATTCCTGCTTTTTCAATAATCTTTGCCAGAGGGTAATCATAAGCAGTAAGCATGGTTATTTTTTCTTTTCTTACTTTCTTGTCTTTTATTTCAGGAATTGTTAATTTAGCCATTTATATTCTCCTTAAGTTTTCTCCGATAAAAATGCGTTTGGCTGCAGCTTTTTTTATCCAGCTGATGTCTCTTATGAATTTTAATATAAACCAGGGGCTTTTAAAAAGCAAGAAAATCCAGAGGTACATATCGTACAAAAATA
>CAZLTA010000153.1:0-4046 GCA_964562345.1 uncultured Planctomycetia bacterium | reverse complement strand
ATAATGATGGTCTGGTGGGTAAAAAGGATATTGAAATTCAGCCGGATTATTCATCAGAAATCTTCGGGGTTATTCCTAAGTGCTTAGAGGATAATGGTATTACCGATATAAGTTATTATATTGTTAAATACGATGGCCGGTTAAAACTTATTGATTATCAAATAGGTTTGATACTTAAAAAATTAAAAGAGCTAAAAATAGATAAAAATACCATTGTTATATTGCTGGCAGATCACGGAGAGAGTTTGGAAGAACACAATTTATATTTTCAGCATACAAATAATCTATATGATATCTCTTTAAAAGTTCCTTTAATACTGAAGTATCCGAAGTTGATTCCTCAGAATAAAGAAATAATATCGCAGGTGCGTTTAATAGATGTTATGCCTACGATAATTGATGTTTTGAAAATAAAGCCTAACAGCAATTTTGGTATGGAGGGTAAGAGTCTCTTGTCTTTAATATTGGATGATAATCCATTGACAGAACCATATGCATTTGGTGATTTGGACAATTGGCTTTATTCTATTCGTACAGAAAACTGGAAACTGATTTTTATAGATCGTCAGTTAAAAAAAGATACTTACTGGATTGAATATTACAAGAATGATTATGAGTTTTATAATTTAAAAGATGATCCATATGAGACTATGGATTTAGCATCTGCAGGAGGGGATAAATTTCTATTTTTGAAGGAAAAATTAGATAAATATGTAAAGCAGGCCCGCGTTTATCAGATTAAATTACGTAAAGAGATAAATCCGGATATAGAAATTTGGAATGAAGATAGAAGAAAGAAGTTAAGAAGCTTGGGGTATTTACAGTAGAAGATTCAAGCTCAATTGTGCGATTATAATCTCTGAATCTTTATATTACGAACAGTTGCAATGTAAGTTTTTCTGTGTTATGCCGTTATTATTAAATTATATATAATTTAATAATCCTTAACCCGAATATTTCATGAATATCATGAAATATTCGCCCAAAGGGTCGACAGATTAAATCGTTACCCTGAGAAATTAGAATAATTTCCAGGACTAAGTACCCGAAATTCCTATGGAATTTCAGGGTGTACGATTTAATATTGTTGTCGAGGTAACCCGCATTGTTGCTATTTTATGTATTTTATGAAATAAGCGGGTTTAGGATTTGAATTTAATCCGCATCACAATTGGAATGGAGTTCCCTTTGTTTTTTAATCCGGGCCGCATTACCTATGTCTGGCTTGATATATGTACTTTAAAATTGACATTTTATGAAGTTCAGGGATAATAAGTAACAATGTTTACCTTATTTATAATATTGGGTGTGTTAGCGGTTTTAAGAGTAATTTTTGTTGTTTTCCGCTCCGAGATTAACGCTGCAATGGAAAGAGACCCTGCGGCAAGAAGCAGGCTGGAGGTAATTTTACTCTATTCAGGATTTCATGCGATTGTTTCCTACCGCATAGCTAATTTATTACTGAAATTAAAGATCCCAATTATACCGCGGTTGATTTCTCAAATTACACGTTTGCTTACTGGTATAGAAATTCATCCCGGGGCAAAAATAGGGAAGGGATTATTTATAGACCATGGTATGGGGGTTGTAATAGGTGAGACATCTGTAATTGGTGATAATGTTACTCTTTTTCAGGGTGTTACCTTGGGAGGGACTGGTAAAGAGCGCGGGAAACGCCATCCTACCATAGGGGATAATGTTGTTATTGGTTCTGGAGCCAAGGTTCTGGGCAGTATTAATATCGGCAATAATGTCCAAGTCGGCTCCAATGCAGTGGTAATAAAAGATGTTCCGGATAATTCCACAGTCGTGGGTATTCCGGGCAGGATTGTCAAAAGAGAAGGGGTAAAAATTACTGCGATTACGCTTGACCACACCAATTTACCTGACCCTCTTGCCCAGTCGATAAGCAGGCTTCAGGATGAGATAAACACGATAGAAGAAGTTATCAAAGATTGGAAGAAAAAGAAAACAGATGAATTGAAAAATGGCGATTAGAATTACAAATACGCTTTCCGGGGAAAAAGAGGAATTTAAGCCGATTAAAGAAGGAGGAGTTAGGATGTATCTTTGCGGTCCTACTGTGTATGATGAACCGCATATAGGCCATTTACGGAGTGCTTACAATTTCGACATAATCAGGAAATATTTTATTTTCCGCGGGTATGAAGTTCTATTCGTGCGTAACGTGACAGATGTTGACGATAAAATTATCCAGAAAGCGAAGCAGTTAGGGGATGAAAACCTCATTAAAGCCGCTAAAGAGATTTCCGAAAAATATTATAATATTTACTCTCTGTGGATGAATAAATTTGGAATTACTTCCCCGGATATAGAACCCTGGGCGACAGACCATATACTCCAGATGCAGAGTCGTATTCAGAGTTTAATTCAGAAAGGATATGCTTATGAATCTAATGGAGATGTATATTTCAGCGTAAGGAAATTTAAAGATTATGGGAAGTTGTCCAAAAGGCCGGTGGATGATATGATTGCGGGTTCACGTATTGAGCCTCATGATGCGAAAAAGGACCCTCTTGACTTTGCGCTTTGGAAAAAATCGAAACAGAGTGAACCTTTCTGGAATAGTTCCTGGGGCAAAGGGAGGCCCGGCTGGCATATAGAATGTTCTGCAATGAGCATGTTTTATCTGGGTGATAATTTTGACATTCACTGCGGAGGGCGTGATTTAATTTTTCCTCATCATGAAAATGAAATTGCACAAGCAGAAGCTTCAACAGGCAAAAGTTTTGCAAATTACTGGCTTCATAACGGTATGCTTACTATTAATGGAGAAAAAATGGCTAAGTCCAGCGGTAATTTTGTAACTGTTGAAGAGGTGCTTAAGAAATACCATTCTGATGTTGTTAAGTTATTCTTTTTATCGGCTAATTACGGCAGCCCTATGGATTTTACATGGGAAAGGCTTGATGAGGCAAAAGCGGTTAAAGAGCGTTTTGACTCATTCTTTGCCAGAATTAAAAATATTAAAAAGATTGAGGGAAATTCTGAGGGTTCTTGGAGTGAATTTAAAGCTTATCAATCAACAATAGAAAATTTGAGTGCTGAATTCATTCCGGCAATGGATGATGATTTTAATACGGCCTTAGCATTAGGATGTTTAAATAAATTACTTGTTTTGGGTAACAGTATTTATCAAAACGCAGAATTGTCTTTTCCTCAAAGAATGATTCTTTTGATTAAAATAAAGAATTGTCTCTTAAAATGCAGTGCAATGTTTTCTTTATTTACAGATAGTGATAGTTTCAGTCAGGATTATGATTTTATTATTCAGAGTGTTGTAAAAATAAGAGAGTTTCTTAGAGATTCCAAGCAGTTTGAACTGGCGGATAAAATCAGAAACATCCTGCAGGATGCAGGTTTTATGATTGAGGACGGCAGGAAGGTTTCCAGCTGGCGAAAAATTTAGAAAATGAAATCAAAGCATAAAGAGGCATTGGCGGCTTTTTTATTTTTAACTCCCAACTTCATCGGATTTTTGGTCTTTACGTTTCTGCCGGTAATTCTTTCCTTGATTCTGAGTTTTTTCAGTTGGGACCTTATATCAGGAGATGGCAATTTATTTTCCGGTCTTAAATTCATAGGTTTTGCTAATTTCGTTCGACTATTAGGATTCCATTTCGAAAACGGATGCCTGTTGGCCAATGACCCGCATTTTTGGTACTATCTTTATAATACAGTTTTTTTAATGCTGATGATTCCTGTAGGAATATTGGGGTCGTTGATTTTAGCAATAGCTGTAAACCAGAAGTTGAAAGGCATAGCTGTATATCGTTTGATTTTCTTTTTGCCGGTGGTTTGTCCTATAGCTGCAATCGCAGTGTTGTGGAAGGTATTATTAAATCCGGATTTCGGTTTGATAAACAATTTAATAGCCAAATTCGGGGCTTTTATGGGACTGGGCATAATGGGGCCTAATTGGCTTTCGGATGCTCATTGGGTAAAACCTGCTATTATGCTTGTGAGTCTGTGGATGACAATAGGCGGGTATAATATGATTTTATACCTGGCGGCTTTGCAGGGAA
>CAZLTA010000152.1:0-4052 GCA_964562345.1 uncultured Planctomycetia bacterium | reverse complement strand
GACGATATTAATAATAGTTATCGGGATATATCCAGGTCTCATAACGAACGTTTTAAACTCGGCTGCATCAGAATTCTTGCAGAGAATTAATTATATCAAGGGTGTTTTAGGATGAATTTAGAAATTTTACTTATTGTTGCCTTTTGTGGCACTTTTCTTACCTATTTTTTGGGTTGGATTTCTCCCAGGGTGAGAGATTCTTTCGCTGTTCTGGTTTCTGTAGCCCTGGTAATCCTTACTGCTCTACTTTATGGTAAATTTTCATCTAAGATTATTTACTTTAGATTTTTGGACCTTCCTTTAATTCTAAGATTGGATTCACTTTCCTGGTTCTTCGCCATTGCCATATCGACTTTGGGATCACTTTCTGTTATTTTCTCTCTCAGCTATATGAAAGAAAGAGAAAAAACCGGCTTTTATTATTTGATGCTGCTTCTGGTTAATGCAGCTATGCTTGGCATTGTTTTCTCCGGTGATTTCGTTTCATTTTTTATCTTCTGGGAAATAATGAGTTGGTCTACGTTCCTCCTTATAAGCTACAACCGGGGACCTGCTCTGGCTGCAGGATTGAAGTATATTATTATGTCCATTATTGGTTCTGTTTCTATGCTGGTGGGAATTGTATCGCTCTATGCAACGTATGGTACTATGGAAATTTCAGAGATTGCTTCCCTTATAACTTCTGCTTCTTCCGGATATATCTTTTTCATCTTACTTATTTTAGGTATTGCCTTCGGGATAAAAAATGCTGTTATACCTCTGCATACCTGGCTACCTGATTCTTATGCAGAGGCCCCATCTCCATTTACTGCGATGCTTTCCGGGATGCTAACCCGAATGGGGATATATGGTTTTCTCCTTATTATGTATGTGATTGTGGGGGCTACTAGAGCTCTCAATTTAGGGACAGGAATACTCAAGTTTAATTATATTCTTGCCTGGTTGGGGGCCATTACCATAGTGATCCCTACTTTTATTGCTATGCTACAAAACGATGCCAAACAACTTTTAGCATGGCATGGGATTGGACAGGGTGGTTACATGATTTTAGGGATCGCCTTTGGGACGAGTTTGGGGTTGGCGGGAGGGATTTTCCATACACTTAATCATGCAATATATATAGTTCTTCTTTTCATGAGTGTAGGAGCGGTCCAATATAGAACCGGTGGTGAGAGGGATTTAAATTCGCTGGGAGGTTTAATCAAGAAGATGCCCGTCGCTTTTATTGGTGGTCTTTTGGGTATCTCAGGGTTGATTGGAATTCCATTAACCAATGGATTTGTCTCCAAATGGTTAATCTATAAAACTTTGATTATTGAAGGAGCTCCATTTTTAGCCTTTGCTGCATTGATAGGAACCTGGGGAACTATCCTTTCAGTTTATAAATTTCTCCATAATATGTTTCTTGGTCAACTTCCCGAAAAATACAAAGACATACAGAAATCACCTTTCAGTATGCAATTGCCCATAATAGTTTTATCATTTGCGATTCTTCTATTCGGTATTTTACCCGGAATTCCTCTAAAACTTATCAATAAAATCGTAACATCTTTCGGTTTTGAATCCTTAAATGTAACCATCTGGGGTATTGCATCGGATACCGGTGCATTGAATACGATAAACATTGCTTTTGCTATTGCAGCAGCCGGTATTATTGTTTGGATATTTTTTTGTATGGGGGCACAATCGGTACCGGTTTCTCAGGATGATAGTTATGCAGCAGGGGCGTATGTACCCGAGGATAAATATAGCTATACCGTTAATTTCTATGGTCCCCTGTATCGAATGATTACTCCATATTTAAGAGATGTTTTCGATGAATTGTATTATTGGATAGCCGGAAAAGTGCAATGGATGTGTAATGGTATACGGCGGATTTACACTGGTGATGTAAGGAATTATGTTTTATATATTGTTTTCTTTTCAGCGCTTTTGGTTTTCATACAATTATGGTGGAATGTATGGTAATAAAAATTACTGAAATAATACTATCACCTTTATTGGCACTGATAATCGGTATATTTTTTCTCGGCTTATTTAGAAAGATTATGGCGAGAATCCAGTGGCGTTATGGTCCCCCCATATACCAGCCAGTGATTGATATCATAAAACTTTTCTACCAGAAAAGTGTATCCCATGGATTCATGTTTAATCTGGGAATAATCCTCTCTGTTGCCGGTTCAATCATTCTCGTTCTATTTATCCCTTTTGGTAATATGTGTCCTTTAGGCACGTCAGGTGGATTATTGGTAATTCTTTACCTCATGCTTATTGCACCACTGGGAATTGCCTTAAGTGGAGGAGAGGGGGCTAATCCCAATATCAGCATCGGGATCTCTCGCAAGTTTATCTTGAGCTTAGGATATGAGGTTCCCTTTCTTCTTGTGCTTCTTACAGTTATGACACATTATAAAACCATTTCCATAATTGAAGTAGTGACTATTCAACAAAATACAGGGTGGGCTTTACTATCCTGGCCTTTATTCTTGCCGGGAATAGCCTATTTCCTGATACTACCTGCCATGTTAGGATTACGGCCCTTTGAGATAGTGTCTGCACCACAGGAGATTTCCTCGGGTCCGAATGCGGAATACGGTGGTAAATATTTAGCTTTCGTAACTATTGAACATGCTTTTCATCTCTTTATTGGCATTGCCCTTTTCGTCGATCTGTTTTTAGGGGGGGCAGGTAATCCCGTTACGTTCTTTATAAAGATGCTTGTGGTTTTTGTTTTGGGTGTTTTCATTCATGCTGTTTTCCCGAGACTAAGGATAGAGCAAGCGGTTGCATACCTGTGGAAGTGGCCTACCATCCTTGCTTTTATAGGACTCATCGTAACAATACTAATGAAAGAGTGAATAAATTATGGATAGAAACCAGATAACAAAATGGTTCAAAGAGCCGGCTAAGATGAGCAATAAGTATTCTTTATGGGCAATTTATTTCTGCACCGGCTGCGGGATAATTGAGGTGCCACCGGTTATAACCTCACGATGGGATGCGGAGCGATTCGGGGTCATTCCCGTAGCTACTCCCCGTCAGGCAAATCTGTTTCTAATCACCGGATACGTATCAGTAAAAACTTTACGAGCAATAATACGTACCTATGAGCAGATGTTGGAACCAAAGTATACAGTAGGATTTGGCTCCTGTCCGATAAATGGCGGGATGTACTGGGATTCTTATAACACCATAAAACATCTGGATAAATACATCCCTGTAGATGGGTGGATTGCCGGCTGTATGCCCAGACCGGAGGCAATATTTATAGCGGTAACCCATCTGTGGACTTTGATTGATAAAGAAATGGCAAAAGGCTACATAAAATACAGAGAAAATTACACATATTATCGCAGAAATCAGGAAAAAGTATTGAACAGACTTGAATGGCCACCATTATTCCCGATAGAAGATGAAAAATGAATGAATTAATAAAAAAAGAGCTGGAATCAACATTTGAAAACATCCTGGTAACCATACCTGAAAACACCAGGTTAATTGTAACTGCACAAAAAGATAAAGTTATGAGTATTTTGAGCTTCCTTAAGAACAAAGGATTTAATCACTTAGCTCTTGTCTCCTGTGTGGACTGGATTGAGGAGAAAGAATTCGAGTTGGTTTATATCATCACTTCTTATCTACAAGACGATGATAAATATACAGATAAAGAAAGATTACATATAACTTTAAAGAGTAGAATTCCAAGAGAAGATCCGAAAGTTATTTCAGTAATTCCAATTTTCGAGAATGCAGAACCCTATGAACGTGAGATACACGAACTTTTTGGAATACATTTTGAGGGTCATCCAAGACTCATTCCTCTTTTTCTGGAAGGGGATTATGAGATACCCCCCTTCAGGAAGGATTTTGATACAAGAGAATATGTTAAAAATACATTTGATACAATTCCTTTTGTGGAGAATTAATGAGAGAGCTTGAACTATATTTTGGACCCCAGCATCTTGGTATGGTTGGAAATTTCAGCATAACCCTCACAGTAGAAGGGGATACAATCCTGGACGCTAAAGCCAATCCCGGCTACCTTCACCGGG
>CAZLTA010000151.1:0-4077 GCA_964562345.1 uncultured Planctomycetia bacterium | reverse complement strand
ATATTTTTTGGAGTTATTTCTATTGCCTTTTTAAACATTTCCTCTGCTTCTTTGTATCTTGCTTGCTCCTTATAAGATATTCCCCAAGAAGTATATGCAATACCATTTTCAGAGTTTATCTGGATAGCTTTCTTAAATAACATTTCTGCCTCAGGGTACTTTCCCTGTCTGATACACAAATTTCCTAACCTTGTCCATAAAAAATCGTTCTCCGGATTTAACGCAATTGATTTTCTAAATATTTCCTCAATCTTCTCACTCTGCCCCTGGTCTTTATAGCAAGACTCCAGCCCGTCATAAGCACTTTTATTCTCTGGATTTAGCGCAATCGCCTTTTTAAACATTTCCTCTGCTTCCTTATATCTTTCTTGCTCATTATATAAATGTCCTAAGTCAGCATATATAACATCATTTTTTGAATCCATGATTATTGCTTTTTTTAGTACTTCCTCTGCTTTTTTATATCGCCCTTGGCCTTTATAGCAAGCTCCTAAGCCGCCATATGTACTTACATTTCCCGGATTTAGCGCGATTGCCTTTTTAAACAACACCTCTGCCTCTCTATATTTCTCTTCTTTATTATATAAATGTCCTAATTCCGCATATATAGCATCATTTTTTGGATTTAGCTCCACTACTTTATTAAATATTTCTTCTGCTTCTTTATAGCGAGACTGGTCCTTTAAACAAACCAATAACCCATAATAGGCGCTCTCATCTTCCGGATTTAGCGCAATTGTCTTTTTAAACATTTCCTCTGCTTCCTTATATCTTGCTTGCTCATTATATAAATGTCCTAAGTCAGCATATAAAACATCATTTTTTGAATCCATGATTATTGCTTTTTTTAATACTTCCTCTGCTTCTGGATCGTGCATTTGTGATACAGAAGACATGGGTTGTACAATTTTTCCACCATTACATCGTTTTACTTTTACTCTCTTACTTCTATGTAATTTAATCGTTTCAATTTTATTTCCAAAAGCATTCCAGATAACTTCTGCTAACTTTTTCACTCTGAATCCAGCTACAAATAGTTTGAGTTTCACAGTTAAACCGTATTCGAATGGAACAGTATAATCTCCGTCATTGAGACCTATCATAGTAATAACCATATCAAAATTATATTTATTCAAATTATTTTCTAATTCGGATAGGATAACCGATGATACTATAGAATACCGTCCTTTATTTATTACCTTAAACTTAATTCCTGTATTACTGTTATTTAAAATCTTTTCCAGTTGGGCTGGCCAAGAGCTTTTACTTCCACCCCATGCAGTGGTAGACTCTCCTAAACATAGAATTCGAAACTCAGATTTTTCTTTAAGAGAAACTTTATTTCTAATTCCCTGTTCCAAATATAGAAATATATGCCCTCCGATACGTAATCCAATTTCAAGTAAAATGATACATAGGAATATCCCAAAAATTACTAAACCTATTTTATGCCTTAAGGTTACTCTTCGCATTGTATCATCTTTCTCTACTTATCGAATTTTGACTTGATAATTATTTGTTCTGCTCCTTCATCTCTTCCCTGTTCTCTATAACACGTCTTTAATCCATCATAAGCACTTTCATTTCCCGGATCGATAGCAATTGCTTTCTTAAACATCTTTTCTGCTTCCTTGTACCTCTTTTGCGCATTATACAAATGCCCCAGATCTATATAACTCCAAGTATTATTTGAATCCACAGTTATAGCTTTTTTAAACATTGTTTCCGCATCTTGATACCTTTTTTGCTCAATATAACAAGTTGCTAATTCTGCATAAGCACCATAATTATCTCTATCTATCCTGATTATCTCATTAAACATCTTCTCTGCTTCTTTATATCTTTTTAGACTATTATACAAATATCCAATATCTATATACGATTGAACGAAATCAGAATCTATTTCTATCGCCTTTTTGAACATTGTCTCCGCATCCTGATATCTTTTCTGCCCTATATAACAACTACCCAAACCCTGATAGGCACCAGCAATATTATCATCTATCTTAATAACCTCATTAAACATTTTCTCTGCTTCCTTGTACCTCTTTTGCGCATTATACAAATGCCCCAGATCTATATAACTCCAAGTATTATTTGAATCCACAGTTATAGCTTTTTTAAACATTGTCTCCGCATCCTGATATCTTTTCTGACTCATATAGCAAGTTGCCAACCCTGCATAAGCGTCATAATTATCTCTATCTATCCTGATTGCCTTCTTAAACATCTTCTCTGCTTCAGTATACCTCTTCTGTGCATTATACAAATGCCCCATATCAGCGTATATCCAGGCATGACTGGAATTTATTTTTAATGCTTTTTTGAACATTTCTTCTGCTTCCTTGTACCTTTCTTGCCCCATATAACAAGTTGCTAACCCTTCATATGCACCATCTGTTGCTATGTCTATTGCAAGCGTTTTCTTAAACATCTCTTCTGCCTTTTTATACTCTCTTTTTCTGTTAAGCAGATGCCCCAAGTCAGCATACGGCTGAGCATATTTCGGATTTATCTTTACCGCTCTTTTAAACATTATCCTAGCCTTTTCGTATTGTTTTTGAGTCAGATAATAAACACCAAAGCCATGATAGGCACAATCGTTATTCGGATTTATTGCAATCGCCCTTTCAAACCTATTCCTTGATCTATCATATTCTTTTTGTCCCAGATAAAAATTTCCTAAATCAACATATTGCATATCTTTTCCTAAACCGACATTTTTAGTTTTTTTAAATATTTTTGGAGGGTATTTTTTAATTAAATCAAAATTTTCCTTATCAATAATCCACGTAGCCTCTTCGTAACTTCGAGCGAAATAAACAAACTGCTCTTTTGAAAACATCCACTTATAATTACCTTCTTTAATAAACCTTTCCCCCATCCACACATTCCAGCACAAACTCGGTAAATATTCCGGCAAATCTTCAGCTATATAAATTTTATTATCAGAAGTAATTATCCCCTTATGTATGCCGGATTTAATACTACTTAACATCTTTTTTAAATTGACGAAATGCTGATTGTAGACATTCATAATTCTTTGTCCGCAATAAATATTTAAAGCGAGAAGCGGCAGCAATATAAAAAATATAATTTTTGCCTTTTTTTTAGAAAATATTAAAAATCTATCGATTATAAAAATAAAAGACAAAACCATAAAAGCATTCGGAATATATTGATATCTAAATTCAGTAAGGCTGTATTCGAAAGTGTTGATAACAACCCTGGGAAGAAATACTGTATATGTTTCTGATAATATCAAAAAGAGAAATAACCATAGTGTTTTCAACTCTGCAATGTATTGTTTTTTATAAAGATAGGTAGAAAATAAAATCAATAGAATTCCTATAAAACCACCCCCAACAAATACTATTTCGCTATACCCCTTAGTTATAAAATTCACTATAGGACCAGCCAGATATATATTTTCAGCAACTTTCAATGGAAATGACAATAAAGGCAGGATATCAATTATAATATTGTACCCAAGATTAAAAAGAACCATAAAAATAGTTGTAATAAAGCTTTCTAATTTCAAAAAATCAAAAATTTCGCGCGGTGGGTTTCCATAGGTATTCAGAGATCTTGTAAATATAAACACTAAGAAATATGCGGCATAAACCGAACCTAAAATTAACAAGTTTGTTCTAGCTAATCGTTTTTTCTTTAATTCTCCCTCACCTCTCAAATATTCAATTGAAGCAAATATAACAATTGTAAATGGCCAAAGAAAAAATGTCTCATAATTAAGCATTCCTATAAGGAAGAATAGTATGACTGTAAAAAGGAAAAGAGACCTGCCTGTTTTCAAAAACTTTATGTAATGAATAAAACCAAGAAGAAACATACAAAAACCTATGATTATATGCATATGGAAAGACCATAATAAGATGTCAAAATGACTGAATAAAAATGCAAACAACCCGATAAAAAATGCAGTTATAATTCTGTTTTTGGAAAAGTTTGCTGCAAACTTATAGAGAAGAATTACACTGAAAAAATATAACAAAAAGGACTATCTATTTGCGATTGAAACGAACGATATGATTGAAGGGGATTTACCGTCTCGGTCTC
>CAZLTA010000150.1:0-4176 GCA_964562345.1 uncultured Planctomycetia bacterium | reverse complement strand
TTTGGATTAGAATCAGAGCTATAAACAACACTAACATCAAAACGAACTTTACCATTATTCATTTTCATTTTTTCAATTACATAGGAATATTGTTCTTCCACACCATCCCCATTAATAATATGGTGTGTAAATCTAAATGCCTTTTTTATATCGAAGCCCCCCGCACAGGGCTCCTCTATATAGAAAACAGCATCTTTTATTCCAGTTTCTACTTTGGGATCTTCATAGATCGTTGCTCTTCCTTCCACTGTTTGCGATATAATTTGTTTGTCTCCAAAAACAACAGAATAATTATCTCCAGTGTTGTCATGCGATTGGTCCGAACCCGAGACGCGAGCTTGAAATATACGCTCGTAACCAAGATTTTGTTGAAAGTCTTCACCCGCAATTTCTTCAAGACCATTCGCATCAATATCCACAATTTTTCCTGAACCTGATGAACCTGAAGAATAAAATGAAATAGCATATTCAGTATCTTCTACTGTCGGAGCTGTAATTAACTTGCTTATTCCAAGCACTGATTCATCTTCTCCTTTTATATAATGATGTTTAATATAACCCTGATATATCCATTCTTGTTCCTGATTGTATGTCTGATATTGATATTTGTTTACATATAGATACGATGACGAAGGTAGCTCTAAAGAAGAACCAGCAAGAGTTACACCAACATTCCGATACCAGATATCTTGAATCTTCTGCCAATCATTAAAATCTATACTGCCGTCTTCATTCACCTTATATCCTTTCATAGAAGTCCATTTATCAAGAGACTCCTTATCAGCAACGCCAGAAGCATCCGATAAAGCCAGACGAAGCAAGTTTTGTACTTCATCATCGCTATTCAATTCAGCAACGCTTATCCAGTTTAATCCGCTTACATCGCTACTCTCGCTCAATGAGGCATCTAATTGAACAACTTGAGTAACTTTATTACCATCAGCATCTTCTTGAAAATGTATCAACCAGTATTCCTCTCCAATCGATGCTTCAATATAATCATATCCTCTATCATTCAAGAACTGAATGTTGTTTCTCTTTTGGCTGGTAAGATACTCCTCTTGGGTAACAGACAAAACAAGCTGGGCATTAAAACGTTCCTGAATTTCAGCAGAGTCATCTGTAATAGTTACCTCACCGTAAGACATTGCAGGAGTCGCAAGGTTTAATTTTGCATCTTGCAACCAAATAGGAGATAAAGAATCATATTCTAACATATCAGAATATCCATTTAATAAATTGAATGAACTGATATTATATCCAAAAGAATCATCACTTATATTAAAAGGATCGCTATTTAAAACATCCAGTGCGTAAGCAAACTGCAACCAGAGAAATATCTCTGCAATAATGACAGCTATAGCTTTACTACGCATATTATTTATCCACTTGCACACGTGACACCTCCTGCCATGAACTATATTCAGTACCATTTGAGCCAGGATAAAATACTCGAACCGCAACATCAAAAACAAGTTTATCCCCCAAAAGTATGTTTGAATTCAGAGCTAAATTTTTGATTGTTATTTCAGTTCCATACCCTGCCTTGACAAAATATCGATTATTGAAATTTGATGCATCCTCAGGGGTAGTTGACTTATAGTCAATAGAAAGTCGGGGAATCTTAATAGTGTATGTACTGCCTTCTTTTTGTATAACTGCCCCACAGCTCCGAATGTCAGCTTTAAGTCTAGTCGTAGTGCCATCTTCATTTTTTATAAGACCATAGGGTTGAATATGCCAAATGGGATATAAATTTCCTGTAGTGTCTTCAACATATTCCGAACTAATATCAAAAGAATAATTTATCGTCCCATGGACACGAAGATTGCCAGGATAATGCTGCAATTCCACATTTCCAAAGTATTTAGAATGATGGACAAAAACTGAATAAGCAGCTTCATCTTTTGCCAAATAATATATACTGTCCGTGACAAACACTTCCTTCCCATCCAATACTTGCGTATGCCCAATTTTATATGCTAAGACAGGTTTGATTTGACCATCCGCCTGCTGGACAATATCAAACTCCACCTTTGTCTCTACAGAATCTTCTGGAGTAACTCCTTCAACTGTTATTCGTTCTTGAATAGATTGATTTATTGTTTCTAATTTTTCCCGACATGTTTCATTCAGAATTACAAGTTCATTATTAAATTCTTCCTGCAAACGAATTTCCAGTTCCAAAAGCGATATAAAAACTGCTAATTCCTCATCAGAATCTACGGTTTCATTTTGTACTGATTCCACTTTTCCCATCGCAGCTTGTATTAAATCATCAATCCAATCAATATTATTCAAAGTAACCATTTCAAGCATATCTATCTCATTTTCTAATTCTGCCATCCGGTTATTAGAATATGTACTTTCACCAGACTGTTCAACAGAATCTATCAAAGAAGCAAGTTCTTCACGAACACTTTGCAAACTATTTACTTCTGTATCTACAACAGACAAAATGGCTTTAGGTATTTTGACTGCATCAATAACGCTTTCATTCATCTGAATATATCTTTGAGAAGGAGATGTGGCTTTTTTTATAAGTTCTGTAAAAAGCTGAAAATCGTAAATAAAATCCACAGCAGATAATTCTGAATCCGAACTCTCTGGTAATCCTATACTTTGACAAGCGTTAAATATTAACCCATTTATTCTCTCATTAAATCCATTTAATATAGTTGCTAGATCATTGGTATAAGGAGATATTTCACTTCCCGAGGAGGAAGAAGATAGACTTAATTGAGCATCTTTTAATTCGAAAGGATTTGGTGCATAATTTATTGATGTAGACACTGATACTCTATCATTTGGATATGAAGTGTAATCATCAAAAATTAATGCATTTGCATATATCGTATATACTAAAAAGTATCCGATAAAAGCTACTAAAATTTTTGTGTTACTTCTTTTGTTCATATTGTTATCCTTTAAAAAGTTTTTAATTTATACCCAAAATAAGGGGATATTCAATTCAAATATCCCCTTCAAATATTACAATATATAATCTTCGGCAGATACAGCAGTATTAATCAAATTAGCCTCTTCATCAGTCATTCCAAGACTCTCCGCCGTTGTACCAGGAGTAGCAAGAGAAGCCCTCATCTTCCCAAGCTGAAGTTCCATTGCCTGAAGCGACGCATCTATTTTTGTAGTATCAGTTTCTATAGCTTGTGCTGTTTGCTCATTATGTGCATTTACAACTGCTTCCCTCAACTCATCAATATTAACTAACGTTTTCCCAGCAATAATATCTTCAGCTTCTTGCGACAATGTAGCACCTGCTGCTTCTTTACGTTGCATTGCTAAAGCAAGAACATATTTTTGGACATTAAGATCCGTCTTTAAATCTATGCCACCTACTGTTGATAAACCCTGTAATGGCATATTTACAATAGTAGAATTTCTTATAATAGATTGTAATTGCTGAGACGATACCGCGTAACTAGTAGTAGCTAAACTCAACTCCGCATCTACTAAACCAACAGGGGATGGTCCAGCAACATCCCCAGAACCAGCATCAAAAGCCGACGGTGTTTCAAAATTACCTGTAAATAAATCATCGTTGTCTTCAGTCAGCTGTATAGCAAAAACAGGCATGCTGATTAATCCTACTAAAACCAATACTGCTAAACATTTCTTCATTTTACTTACCCTCCCCCTTTGACTTGTTAATTCTTCTCTATTTGAATTTACCAATCTATTTTGACAATGCCCTTCCTGAGCACTGGTGATACAAGATTGAATTGTGCTAAAGCTCATTTTCTTCATATTATCTTTTCTTACCCCTTCCTAACCTCCTGCTATATTTATAGCACAATTTTATGCCTTGTCAAGTCAAAGTTGTTTTTTTCATAGCCACACTTTAACAATGAAGTCAACCCTTTGCAATTTAAAATGATGGGGGTAATTTCTTCAAAAAATCAAGCGCTGATGTTATTGCCTGCTTCCTGTGTGAAATTTTGTTCTTTATATCCTCTCCCAGCTCTGCAAGAGTCTTATCATAACCATCGGGGATAAATACAGGGTCATAGCCAAAACCAGAGCTGCCCCTCATCTGTTTTGCAATTTTACCGGACAATACACCTTTGAATGTTTTCACTTCATTATCTGCCAGAACGACAGCGGCATAACAGATAAATTGAGCATTTCGTTCTTCTTTATCCTTCAACATTTCAA
>CAZLTA010000149.1:0-4176 GCA_964562345.1 uncultured Planctomycetia bacterium | reverse complement strand
AGTGCAGATGATACCTGCTCCCCTGTCGAAATCAACATATCCAATTCTCTATCATCAGGGTGTTTATTGATTCGCTTAGCCAAACTAATAAGTTTATCAGTAGTATCCCCTAAAGCAGACACTACAGCCACAACCTGGCAGCCTTTTTTCCTATAATTTACAATATTTAATGCTGCTTTTTTTATTCTCGCAATTGTAGCTATAGACGAACCCCCGTATTTTTGGACAACTATCTTATTCAATTTCTCATCTTGTTTTAAGAAACTCTTTTTCTAAAGATAAATCTTGCCTCCCATATTATTGAAACTCCCAGTAATGTTAACATAATTGATATAATCGATAAAACAATATTGCCTGTTTTTAAAAAATAATTCAATTTATATATTATAGCAGCCATAGTTGTCAACAGCATAAAAATTGCTGGTAAAAGAGTAAATCTTATTCGTTTCTTATTTTTCACCAGCCAGGCTGAAACTACAATTAAAGCCAAAGCGGCAATCAGCTGATTACCGGCTCCGAATATAGCCCAAATGCTCATCCATTTCCCCGATAAAGCCAGAAGAGAAGCTAATATCACAGGAAAAAGAACAGGCAAGATTCTTCCCTTAAAGTGAAATAACTCACTCATAACATAACGGGAAATTCTGCTTGCTGTATCTAAAGTAGTCAATATAAATGCATTTAAAATCAATACTGCAAATGATTCGCCATACTTTCCCAATAAAGGCAAAGTTATAAAACTATACCCCTTCCCAAAGCATCCTACCGGCCCAGCTGAAGCCAGGTTATCTTTAAAAATATCAGCTGCCAGAACTGAAACCGAGATCAAAGCAATGACAGCCAGAATTCCCTCCAAAAGCATGCCTCCGTAACCAATCCGGGGAGCATAAATCTCGTTGGGAATCTGTTTTGAAGTAGTCCCGCTGGCTATCAATGAATGGAACCCTGATATTGCACCGCAGGCAATTGTCACAAAAAGCATCGGCCAGATTGGTTCAACGCTGCCTTTAAATGTTAAAAACGCAGGCGCTGTAATTACTGGCCTGGTTAAAAATATTCCCACGACGGCACACCCTATACCGGCGAAAAGAAGATATGCCGAAAGGTAATCCCTGGGCTGGAGTAAAATGTTCACAGGCATAATTGAGGCAAAAAAACAGTAAAACGCCAAAATAATTATCCAGTAGTTTTGCGCATTGCCTCCAAAACTCAAGGGCAACAAATTGCCGAAATAAGCTAAAAGGGCTAAAGATGAAAGGCCGAATATAGTGGCAAAAGAAATATTAAAATTCATTTTATATATCATAAAACCTACTAAAATGGCTACCGGAATCAACCCTAAAGACGGAAGAACAATTTCTGGGTTATTTACAAAAGTATTAGCACAGAAATACAGGAAGACCGCAATTATAAGAATTAAGGTCAATAAAATAAATATTGAAAATAAATACTTCGTTTTCTTGGAAATTGAAAATCTGCCGATTTCAGAGATAGAACAACCTTTATTTCTCATAGACACATAAAGGGAAGAAAAATCATGTACTCCGCCCATAAAAATACTGCCCAAAACAATCCACAACAGCGCAGCACCCCAGCCCCAAACCGAAAATGCAATCACAGGTCCTATGATAGGAGCTGCTCCGGCAATGGATGCAAAATGATGCCCGAAAAGTATAAACCAATTTTTAGCCGGGATATAATCAACGCCGTCATTTATCTCCAAAGCCGGTGTAAGCCTTGCCGGGTTAAGAGGGAAAACTTTCCGTATCAAAAACCTGAGATAAAAACGATACCCCAGGAAAAAAGATGCAGCGGCTATTAAAAGCACCCATACACTATTCACCTAAAAATACCTCCTCAATTAATTCCGGCCCTGTGTATTCGGCCAATGTAGCTTTGGCGTTTTTTTCATTGAAAGAATCTACTTTTATATCAGCAGTAATACCTGTCCCGGAGCATAAAAACGCTACCGCTTCATCTGTATGCGTACGGATTGAAATAGGAGTTGCATGGTCTGAGGAGATTAAAATACGAAAATCCTGGTTACTTTTTTTAAGATAATTATAAACAGGACCTACAATATACTTGTCAAAAGATTCAATAGCCTTTATCTTCTCTCTCAAATCCCCGTTATGACCGGCTTCGTCCGTAGCCTCCACATGCAGAAAACAAAAATCATATTTTTTTAAATTATCAACGGCATATTGCCCCTTGCCTTTATAATTTGTATCATAATATCCGGTAACTCCGGGGACACTTACTACTTTTAATCCCAGAAGCTTTCCCAAACCATTAACCAAATCTACTGCAGAAATAACGAATCCATTCAAGCTGTATTTCTCCTGAAATGTCGGAAACTGAGGTCTCCTGCCTTGCCCCCAAAGCCATATCATATTGGCAGGATTTTCTCCCAGGTCAAGTCGCACCCTATTGATGTCGTGGGCAGATAAAATTTCCTGAGATTTATACATCAGATCGCATATTGCATTTTCATCTTTTCCTTTAGGCAAATTCTTCGCTAAAGATTCTCCCATAATGTCATGCGGCGGAACGGTACTAAGTTCATCTCCCACCCCATCTGTAATCAATAAATTCCGGTAGCTGATACCGGAATAAAACCTGTATCTCTCATTTGCTAATTTTTCATTCAAATCCTGCATTAAGACTTTGGCCTCTTCTGTTTTAATATGGCCGGCAGAATAATCCACCATTTTATCTTCTGAAACAGTAACCAGATTGCATCTGAAAGCTATCTGATTATCCCTAAGTTCTATATCAAAATTTGCCGCTTCCAGAGGCCCGCGGCCGGTATAATAAACTCGGGGAGAAAAACCCAGTATAGACATAATTGCTACATCGCTTCCGGGCTTAAAACCACGGGGAATATTCTTAACCAAACCCACCAATGAATTTCTAGCAAGTTCGTCCATAAAGGGCTTATGCGCAGCTTCCATAGGGGTAAGACCATCCAGCTCTTTAAGCGGACGGTCATTCATCCCATCTGCGATCAAAAGTACATATTTCATCTCATTTCTCCTTGATAAATAAACTAAAATTAATTATATAAACTCCACAGGGGCAAGCCCTGGACACATCTGCCAATGCATACTCCGAAACAATTCGACTACGGACTTTTTCTTCGACTCTGTCTCGCCCCTTGAAATTGCTTTGCAATTTCAGTCCTAAAGGACTCCCTGTGGGCAGGGATATAGCCCCGGAAATTCCGCGAATTTCACGGGACAAAAGTCCAAGTCTCATTGCCAATCAATACCTCGAGACAATTCGACTACGGACTTTTTCTTCGACTCTGTCTCGCAAAAGTCCAAGTCTCATTGCTTAAATTTAACACATCTAAAAACTTTAGTCAACGGAACCTTGATTCTTATCAACCAACGAATTCAGACTACCGTTTCGATAACCTTCCAAATCAACAGCAGTATAAGTAAACCCTAATTTTTTAAAAAATTCCGCTATTTTACTTTTTAATTTTATCATTTTTTGGAATTCAGACGGCTCAGTTTCAATACGTGCCACTTCCCTGTGATATCTTACTCTTACATTAGTAAACCCCAATTTTAAAAGATAATCTTCCGCTTTGTCTATTTGGATCAATATTTTCTCATCCAGCTTAATTCCGTAAGGAACGCGGGTTGCCAAACAAGAGGAAGAAGGATGAGAATAAGTCTCTAATGACAATCTTTTAGAAATATTTCTTATTTCATTTTTGCTAAAACTGAATTTTCTTAAAGGGCTTAATATCCCCAGTTCATCCAAAGCTTTCAATCCGGGGCGAAAATCTTTTTCATCATCTTTATTGCTGGCTTCAATAACAGCATTAGACTTATTTTCCCCAGCTATTTTTAGAATCTCAGTAAATATCTGCTTCTTGCAATAATAACATCTTTGAGGAGTATTGTTTACAAACTGCCTGTTCTTTAAAAGAAAAGGGGTAATTATTAAATGCTTAATTCCAAGCTTTTCAGCTAATTTTAAAGCCATTTCCAAGTCTCTTCCAGAATGATTTTCAGAATGTACGGTCACTGCCAAAACTTTATCATTCAAAACATCCTTGGCTGCCTTAAGAAGGAATGTAGAATCAACCCCTCCTGAAAACGCAACTGTCACAGAACCTAGTTCGAGGAGATAATCCTGTAATTTTTGATATTTAGATTTTAG
>CAZLTA010000148.1:0-4189 GCA_964562345.1 uncultured Planctomycetia bacterium | reverse complement strand
TTAATCCTCCTCTAATTCACTCTGCAGCTCAATTAAAAATGCACAATTCTCAATTATCAATTCAGAATATTGCCGATTTTTCATCATTTATTTCGCATTGTCAGCTTTACATTTTTCATTGTTCATTTTGCATTGCTAATTTTGCATTTTACATTGCTCATTCTATATTGTTAATTTTACATTTTTAATTTTGCATTGTTTATTGCTATATCTTTATCGGCCCAACAAAGTCCCCGGAAATAAACTGTTTTACTATTGGGTCCTGCGAATTCCTGATTTCTTCAGGGGTTCCAGTCTCGATTATTTTACCTTCATACAGCATGCCGATTCTATCAGCAACAAGATAGGCACTGTTCATATCGTGAGTTACAATAATAGATGTTGTATTGATTTCCTTCTTCAATTTTTTGATCAGGTTATTTATAGAAGAAGCTACAACAGGATCCAATCCTGTAGTAGGTTCATCATACAGTATTATCTTGGGATTTAAAACAATAGCGCGTGCAATGGCAACACGTTTTTTCATCCCGCCGCTCAATTCAGCAGGCATTTTGGATTCAATGCCTTTTAATCCGACAAGCCCAAGACACTGCTCTACCCTTTCCTGAATCAAATCCTCGCTTAAATCAGTATGCTCAACAAGCCCGAAACCAACATTCTCATAAACATTCAAAGAATCAAAAAGAGCAGAACCCTGGAAGACAAAACCGAATTTCATTCTCACATTACGCAGCTCTTTAATATTCAACTTTGTCACTTCCTCTCCTTCAATGTATATTTCACCTTCATCCAGCCTTAAGAGATTAATCAAAAGCTTTAAAAAAACACTTTTCCCGGAACCGCTCTGGCCGATAATAACAAAAGTTTCGCCTTCTTTTATCTCAAGATTAAATCCGCGCAAAACTTCCAAATCACTGAACCGTTTCCAAAGATTGACTGCTTTTATCATTACAATATGAAATAATACAACGCCGTTATTAAACAATCCGCTACGATAATTAAAATGAATGTATTTACTACTGTTCGGGTCGTAGCCCTGCCAACACCTTCCGCACCCCCCTGGGCAATAAATCCTTCCTGAGAAGATATTAACGCTATAATCACCGCAAAGACAATCGGTTTTGTAAATCCGCTGTAAATATCTCTCATGGATAAAGCCTCAAAAGTAAGCCTCAAATATTGAGTGGCACCGATACCAAGCTTGGTAACCCCGATTAAAAACCCTCCCAAGATACCAACGATATCTGCATAAATAGTCAGAAGAGGCATCATTATAAGAAGAGCCAGAAAGCGCGGAATAACCAGGTACTGTACAGAATCTGTGGCCATTGCTTCCATCGCATCTATCTGCTCTGTAACTTTCATAGTTCCAAGTTCTGCCGAAACTGAGGCGCCGACCCGCCCGGCAACTACAAGCCCTGTAATTACAGGCCCCAGCTCTCTTATGACAGAAAGTGAAACTAAGGAAGCTATATATATCTCTGCCGAAAGCTTTTGCATTTGATAAGCGCTTTGTAAAGCAATGACTATTCCAATAAAAACAGAGGTTAAAAATACAATAGGAAGACTTTCCAGACCGATTTTCACAAGCTGTCTGTATAAAAGGTTAAACCTTGGCTTTTTTGTAAACAGAATATTGACAACATGGCCAAGAAGCATTACGATTCTTCCGACATAACACAAAAAGTTATCTATTTTCTCTCTCATAACAACATTAAAACTCAATCTTTTTTTCTACTCCCATTATTTCCTCATCTTCTCTTAAACGCAATTTAAAATTCTGCTTGCCTATTATTTCCAGAGAAACCTCATTCCTATTGTAATTTTCCTGGTCAGAAAATTCTACATTATAATCCAGCTTAACATTTTCTTTTAACTTTGCACCTAATGACAGCTTCCTTTTACCAAAACTATCCTCAAAAGAAGCTTTATCCCATAATAAAGAAGAGGAACCGGGTACTAAAAAAACACCTCTCCACATATCCGCATCAGGGAATTTAGAAATATCCATCTTCCCTTCAAACTTTAAAGAATCTCCGTCAACCACCAGTTCGGAATTAACAAATTCAAGCATATTGGAATCTCCTACAAGCTGAACTCTTCCGCTTTCGAAAATAACATCCCAGATTCTCCCTGCAGAAAGATCAAGCAATAACTTAACTCTCTTTATCCCCTGACGAGAAGAATAATCGGCTTCACCGTTAATGCTTGTCACATCAAAATAACGTGAATAAAGAGGCGTAATGAGTTTAATGAGTTTATAAATGTCGAATTTTTCAAATCTACACTTACAGCTTAACGTTGAACCATAATCCCAATAACCGCTAAGGTTAACTCCTCCTTGATATTTAAAATTTTCTATTAAAATCCCGGTGTCTAAAAACTTTGTGCTAAAGCTTAATTCCGGGAAAGGCTGATTATTTAACACCGTACCTCTGGAATTAAACTTTAAAGTCTTCTCGGCTTTTGCATAATCTAAATAAAAGTTAGTAACCAGCTCATAATTGTCCAAATGTGCTTTTAAAACCCTGATATAAAATGTTAAAGTATCTCCTTTATCCTCAAAACCAAAATCACCCCGGAATATAGACTCCGCCCCTCGAACTGACCACTCGGATGTTATGCCGTCTTTAACATTCAAATCTATCGGGCCCGGTATTAAAAATTTTTCAAACATAATATTTTTTAGAACAATATTTCCTTGTTCAAGTACCAAATTGGCGCTTAAATTATACGTCCTGCTTCTTGAAAACAATTTACTATTTATAGTTTTGGTATTGAAATCATACTCACCCGTCAGGAAAAGTTTTAAAGAATCAACATCAAAAGAAAATAAACAAACTTTGTTAGATAAAGATGCATATCCTTTTAAATCTACATCAGTAAGTTTATACTTCGTCCGCAAATCCCAATTAATCCCGTTCCTATCCAGAAAGATAAAACCTTTTTCTATTTTGAGAAAATCTTTATTTTTGACTTTTAATTTAATATCCCTTAAATAAACTTCTACAGAAACTGCCTTTAAAGCATTATTTTCCTCATGAAGCATTAAACCCTGAAAAAAATGAATATCTCCCGCCGCACCTTCTATCTTTACAGTTATCGATTCTCCATCCTTTTTAAAAGCTAAACTTTTAGCAGAAATTTCTTTCTCCTTATTTATCAAAGAAAAACCCTTTAATACAATACCATTTTTAAAGGAGAACCCGCATCTATCTGCAGATAAATGCATATCCTCTAATTTTAAATAACGGTGTAAGACTTTATCCGCCAGAAAATCAGCATAATAAAATGAAAAAAAACAAGCAGCTGCAAAAATAAATAATACAGCTAAAATAATAAAATAAAACCCCCGGCACCTTTTTTTAAATTTTGATATACGCATCGAGGAAAAATTTAGCTTCTGATATACATCAGATCAGAAGCATCTCCCTTTCACCTGCAATAATTAAGACCTTTTATACTCCTAAATTAGAACTTCAAACTAAGACTTTTTTTTCGAAACTCAACTCTTCCTTCTGAGCAGCTTTTTTAATTAAAACAGTATCTCCGGATTTAAATTTACCGGCAATTACATCTTCTGCTAACGGATCTTCAATATATCTTTGGATCGTTCTCTTTAAAGGCCGGGCTCCGAAAATAGGGTCAAACCCTTTATTAATCAAAAACTCTTTTGCCACTTCAGTTAAATCCATACTCAATCCCTGTTCTTCAATCCGGTCACTCACTTCTTTAATCTCTATATCTACTATAGTTGCAAGATGATCCTTAATCAAAGAGTGAAATACTATAGTATCATCTACACGGTTTAAGAATTCCGGCTTAAATGTTTTTTTAACCTCATCCAGCAGTTTATCTTTCATAACCTTATAATTCATCACATTATCTTCGTTTTTTACGTCAAAACCTATAGCACCCTGTTTTCTTAAAAGAGAAGCTCCTACATTGGAAGTCATGATTAAAACTGCATTCCTGAAATCAACACGCCTGCCGAAACTGTCAGTAAGCCTGCCGTCTTCCATTACCTGCAGTAAAATATTAAAAACATCCGGATGAGCTTTTTCTATCTCGTCTAAAAGCACAACAGAATACGGCCTGCGTCTTACTTTTTCTGTTAATTGGCCGCCTTCCTCATAACCGACATATCCCGGAGGAGCACCTACAAGACGGGAAACATTGAATTTCTCCA
>CAZLTA010000147.1:0-4312 GCA_964562345.1 uncultured Planctomycetia bacterium | reverse complement strand
CACATCTTGCTTACCTGCAAATCTAAATAGGCTCAAGGCAGCAATGGCCGCAGTTTCAGAACGCAGGCGCAAAGAGCCTAAACTGAGCGGGCTAAATCCGGAAGCAACTGTTTCTGATACTTCTTGCTCTGTAAAATCTCCCTCAGGACCGATTAAAAGCACAATTTGATGAGAAACTTTTTTAGAAAAATCTTCTAAATTTCTGCCTTTCTTAGTCAAAATGTATTTAGAAAAGGCTCCTTTTGAATATCTGGCTATTGCTTCTTTGAAATACAGCGGTTCAGATATCTGAGCAAGCCAGGGATTGGCTGATTGTTTCATGGCCTGAATGACAATTTTTCGCCAGCGTTTTAATTTAGCAGAACTTTTAACTTTAGCAACACAGTTTTTGGTAATTACAGGTACGATTTCCTGCACTCCCAATTCTATCGCTTTCTCAAGTATAACCTCCATCCGCTCCCCTTTTATTACTGACTGCAGAAGAATAATCTTTCTGTTTAAAGATGGTTTTTTAAAACTGCTGATTATTTCAACAGCAGCAGAGTTTTTATCTTTATTCAAAATTTTTCCTTCTATAACCAAACCATTACCGTTTAAAAGGTAAACGACATTACCTTTAGCTAATCTTAAAACCTTACTTAGATGATAAAACTCATCTCCTGTTATTGAAGCAAACTTCTCACCGGGATTTATATGCGGTAGGTAAAAATAATGTTTTTCCATTTTATCTCTAACCAAAATGGAGGTGAGCGGACTCGAACCGCCGGCCTTCTCGTTGCGAACGAGACGCTCTCCCGCTGAGCTACACCCCCGTATTTAATTATAAATTATATTTTACAAATCATTACTTAGATTTAAGTATATTATATTGTACTTCCATTATTATAGTAGTAAAATACACGACTTATGAAGTCAAAAACTTTATTTGTATTACTGTCTGAATTACTTTTAGTTTTAGCTCATCCTTCCTTCGAATTCTGGTCTTTAGGATTTATCGCCTTTGTCGTCTATTCTTACATTAGAAAATTATAAACAATCTTTATACTCCTATCTCTATAAATAATGAACCTGGTATCCTCTATTGAGCTTATTTCCTGTATTATAAATAACATTCATATTGTTACGCTATTAGTTTTAATCACAGGTATGATCCTTCAATTATTCGACTTTTCATGTCTTTTAGATTAAGAGATCACAAATTAAAACTTAAAAGAGAGTTAATCCGACTGCTATGGTTCAGTTTTCATTAAAGGCAGGAAAATGTTTTGTCTTGTGGTTATTTTTTGTTTTAACGTATCATAGATAGTGAAAGAAATGCTACTACCATTATTTTGAAAGTTCAGCTCATCTATTCTTATTTCATTAAAACTCACTCTTCGATAACGTAACAAAGATTGCAATCTACCTCCAGGTTCTCTTTCCACTAAAAATGTATCAAGACCATTAATCCAATAATAATCAACTTGGAGAAGATGGATAGGAATCCCTTCTATTGCTTGATTAAGTAGTAATAAAACCTTTTTACTTCCCCGTTTACTTTCAGAGAACGGGATTATAATATCAAGCACTTGTCCAAAAACACCCAAATCCTTCTTGTTAATATCAAGATAATGTGACTTTAAAGCCTGATTATATACTTCATTGAAAAATTGATTTAGTTCCTTGATATCTATTGCTCCCCAGAGATGTATGATAGGATTCGTGCCAAAGCAGGGTTCAGCCGCACCTTTATCAAATATTAAAACGACTTCTTTTTTTACCCATCCTCCTAAAGTATCAATTTGAAGCGAGACAATAGTTTTGTCTGGATAAGCAGGGTTTTTGAAGTCTAATTCAATAATACGAATCTCAAATGGATAAAGAGCATTGTTTATGCTAATGATTTTTTTTAACTTGCCGTTTGCTTTTCTTACTATTGTTAAATTACCACCTCCATTCAGTAAAAAATATTTCTCATACCGAAAATTATCTTCTTCATGTTTTTCTTTTCTAACATATTTAGGTTCTATCCTTGATGGAATAAAAATTAGATTATCTATTATATTTCCAAATGTGCCTTTATTTTCACTAGTTACTAAATTTTGTATGGAGTAAATTTCAAAACCAAGCTTTTGAACTGTTCCTTCCAAACAGACCTGCGAATCCTGATTATTATTTTCTACCTGAGCAATAGATGAATTACAAATTGACACAGAGACTAAAAAGATTAAAAAAACAAATATTTTAAAATTCATTGTCCTTTATTATATATCAAGATACTAAATTCGAAAAAATAAATCAAAGTTTGCTATAATATTTTCTTAATCTAAGAAATACTGTCAGGAAAACCAAGCTCCCTATGATACAAACTAATTGCGCCATTGTAATAGGTATTCCTCTTACAATGGATTCCTCATTTCTAAAAAATTCAATAAAAAATCTACCTGGAAAATAGAGCATGAATCCAACCGACCATAAAAATCCATCTGGATAAGTTCGTTTACGCATATAACGTAGAATTAAAAATATCACCATAAGAAAAACTGCCATATATAGAGGGAAAGGGTGGTAAGCAACTGCATTATCAGTAGGGTAATAAACACCGATAGCCGCCTTAGTTGGCTTCCCCCGACAGCAACCATTAAGAAAGCATCCTATCCTATGAAAAACTCTAATCAATGGCAAATAAACAGCCACTAAATCCCAACTACGTAATATTGGCAATTTAACTTTTCTAAAATACCAAAAACCTGCTAAAAAAATCCCAATGATTCCGCCATAAGAAACAAGAGATACTGAAAAAAGATCAGATACTCTATCTATATGAGAACGATAATACCCATCAGTAGAAATCTTCCATATCACACCAGTTAACCAACTCCCAACAATCCCCCAAACCCAAAAATAAAAGTAAAGTGTAGCCAACTGTTTTACAGTAGGTAAATTATTAAGTCGTTCATCAGAACTTAAACATCGAATCCTAACTAAATATCTACAATTAACAAAACCAGCTACAATAAAACCTAATAGAAGCATTATATCAAAAGAGTAAATTTTAACCGACCCTATTTTGAAAAGTATACGATACATATTTTACCTTTTGATATGTAAAATTATATCATCCACCAAGGCAATGTAGATAGTGAAATATAGACTAAAGAATCCCATATAATATGAATTATTATTGGTGTAATCAAACTTTTTGTCCGCTCTAAAGTGTAACTACAAATCAAAGAACCCACAAAACTAATTCCTACAATATCACAAAATTTTAAAAAAGATTGCATTCGGAAAAAATGTATCGCCCATTTATACCCTGCTAGCATAATCGAGATTAATATTATGCGAGCTAAAGGAGGAAATATCCCTTTTAATCGATTCTGGGCATATCCCCTAAATAAAAATTCTTCAAATAAAGGGATTAAAATCAAAGAAATTACAACCAGTAAACTCCCTCCATAGTGAGGTAAACATATTGAGCGTTGAGTGAGATACAGATATCCAAGCCAGAGGATATAAAGACCAACTGCAAGTGTTATTCCAAGGAATAAATTTCTAAATATATTTTCCAAATGAAGACCAAATTCTACCAAAGACATTGGTTGATAAAAAAATATTGCATAAAACCAGTACATAACAGAAAACAAAAAAAATGGAGAAGATAAAACCTTAGCTCTCAAAAGGGGTGAGAAATAAATAAAAATACCTACTTCAAAACTTATTAACACTAATAGAACTTCAATAAGTTTATATTTATATTTAGGGGTGATAACAAACAAAGACTATTTCCTCACCAGAGTCAATATAATTTTCTTAATGCCTACTCCTATTAGCCCCACTAACATAAATAAGCCTGTAAGAAAGCTACCGTAACATTCGCCTTCGGTCGATGTGTTATTATTGCGAGATGAATTTGATTGATCCCATGCTGGATATTCTGTCTTGTTAGAAGGGGTTACATCCGGATTGTCTCTAACTGCAGCAGCCGCATTTTGATTTTGAGGTTCAGAATAATAGTCCAAATTCTGGCGAGCTTTTTCAGATGCTAAGTCCTTTTGCCAAGATGTCCATGTACTTTCGGTCTTAGAAAAATCTGTATAGTACAGTTTACCATCAATTCTAGCCCCCATATTCCCTTGACTTATATCTGTACCTAAGTCACTCGTTCTTACTTTTCTTACATCAAGTAATACACCAGTACTGGAATAAATAGGGAATGTAACAAAATCGTCGATTGCGGCTCTATCTCGATTATTATTATTATTATTATTATTATTATTGTTGTTGTTGTTGTTGTTGTTGTTGTTGTTGTTGTTATTATTATTATTATTAT
>CAZLTA010000146.1:0-4313 GCA_964562345.1 uncultured Planctomycetia bacterium | reverse complement strand
GCAAGTCAGTTCGTAACCACTAGGTCGCAGGTTCGAGTCCTGCCCGGGGAGCCAGTTTCGAATACCCAAGCAAATTCTGCTTGGGTATTTTCTTATGTGGGAGTATAATATAGAAAGCAAATATCGTAACATGTTTGTGCAAAATAAATTATAATGCAACCAGTCTAGACCTGAATTACTATTTACTATTCACTAATTAATATATTAAATTTATTAGGTAAATTAATGTAAATAAGAGAAGAGGGCACATCATGAAAATAGCAATTATGGGTGGATGGAATACGGATTCCGGGGCTTCTTATCACAGTGAAATGATAGGCAGGGCTTTTATTGAACAGGGTCACCAGCTGAAAGTGTTTACATTTTATGAAGACAGTTTCCACGGGACAAGCATCACCGGTGAAAACGAAGACTATGTAACGCGTTGCATAACAACAAGTAACGCAAAACCTCCGCGGCTTAATCCGGTGCCGTTCCTTATAGAAGAGTATGATTATTTCATAGTAGAGGATCTCGGTATGCTGCCGAAAGATTTGCTCGGTAAAATCTTTCACAGGATTAGAAAAAAAGCAAAGACAATAAATGTGGTTCATGACGGCGTTCTGGCAAAGGATCCGTCTTTTTATCAGTTTGATTGGGATGCAATTGTTTCTTTTGACAGCCGCTATATGAATTTTTTAAAAAAGGCGTATGACAAGGACAAGATTCATATGATCCCATATCCGGCGCATAATATGCAGACCGGAGATAAAAAAGCTGCCAGAGAAAAACTGGGACTGCCTCAAGATAAAAAAATTGTATTAACATTCGGCCCGGCTTCCCAGCTGGTCGCGCCTCTTATACCTGCTATTTCGTCGCTAAAAAATGACTATCCGCTTCACATATTAGGGATTACGAACCATGCCAAGGCGCTAAAACTGTTCAAAGCATTTAAACAGAGCGGTATTGCCAGGGCGCTAAAACTGCTCAAAGTATTTAAGCAGAGCAGTATTGCAGATATAGAAATAAGAGTGGATGCTCCGGATATCAATAAACTTTACGAGTATCTTCAGGCCGTTGACGTATTAGTAGTTAACAAACCCAGTGTCGGCCGGGTTGTCCTTTCAAGCACAATATTCCAGTGTCTGGGGTCAGGATGCCCTATTGTTGCGTTAGCATCTGATTTTACGGTTATGTTCGGTGACGCTATTATCAGTTTCACCAGTACGAAAGAGCTTGTTTCCGGGATAAAGTCCGTCTTTGATAAAGATAAGCGGTATGAAGTGATAAACAAAGGAAGAGAAAAGTTTATTAAAGAAAACTCAGCTACTGCAGTAGCCGGGAAGTTCATTGAGCTGTTTAAGAAACTTACAGGTTGATTTTCAGAAAGGAGCTATTATGGCATTTACATTAGAAAGGTATAAAAAGAACCCTATACTAAAACCGATAATTGAGCATGATTGGGAGGCGCTTGTTGTTTTCAATACGGCAGCAGTTAATATAAATGGTACAGTGCACCTTGTTTACAGGGCCAGAGGCTGCAAGGGCGGTGTTTCAAGGTGCGGATACGCTTCTTCAAAAGACGGTTTTATTATCGATGAGCGGCTCGATAAGCCGATTTTTGGCGTATCTCCTGATTCAGATGTGGACTGTTTCGGAGTAGAAGACCCCCGGATTGCGATAATAGGCGACCGGCTGTACATGACGTATTCGGCATACGGTATGGTCCCCGGAATGGACCGGCAGCTTAAATGGGTGCAGATAGCGATTTCCTCTATCTCGGTAGATGATTTTCTGAATAAGAGATGGAATTGGAGCGAAAGGATATATCCCTTTCCATTTACAGACAATAAAGATGCGGCGATGTTCCCTGAAAAAATCAAGGGGAAATATGTCCTCATGCACAGGATCCCGCAGCATATATGGATAGGTTTTTCGGAAGATTTAAAAGAATTCAGAGACAATACAATCGTCATGTATCCTCAGGGCCACGGATGGGAAAAGTGGAAGATCGGTGGCGGGGCTACTCCGATAAAAACAGAAAAGGGTTGGCTTATCGTATATCATGCAGTTGATAACAAGATGTGTTACCGGTTAGGTATTGCGTTTCTGGATCTTGAAGATCCGACTAAAGTTGTATACCGCCATCCGGAACCGGTGCTTGAGCCCGGTGAAGAATATGAAAAAATAGGCGATGTTTCCAATGTAACTTTTACCTGCGGCTGCGTTGAAAAAGACGGCCAATTGCTTGTTTACTACGGAGCAGCGGATACAGTGATTGGTGTTGCTTATGCGGACATGAAGGATGTGCTTGGGTTATTTTAAGATACAGTTGTTGGTAGAAATAAGATGCCTGAGAAATAATAGAAAAATATACAAAACAGTTAACTGTATCGCAACTGAAAGTTTAAATGGAATATAGGATTCTTAAATGAAAGTAGCTTACATCTCTCCCTATGTACCGCAAAAATGCGGCATAGCGACATATTCATATTATCTTGCAAAGGCAGTAAAAAGAAATGATCCGTCTTCTGATATCACAATACTTGCTGAAGATAAGTCTGTTCCCCGTCAAAGGAAAAGATATAAAGTCATTCCCTGTTGGAACAGAAAACAGAATTATGCAGATCAAATCCTTAAATATACTAATGATATCGATATACTGCATATTCAGCATGAGTATAAAATATACGGATTTGATGAACGGCTGTTATCGCTTTTACATAAGATAGGCAAAAATACCAGAAAAATAATAACATTTCATTGCCTGATTCCGGCCCAATTTTCAAAAAGAGGCCTAGCTGAAGAATCTTATGTCGCCAGATTATCACAACTTGCTGATAATATTATAGTGCATTCTGTGTCACAGAGCCTGATACTCAATCGTATCGGTGTACAGGCATCAAAAATTACTGTTATTCCCCACGGCACATTGATTACTAATAAGAGTAAAAGTATTTCCCGGAATAGATTAGGATTACCTTCAGATATAAAACTTCTTGTTTGCTTCGGCTTCATAAAAAAACACAAGTGTATACATATAGCACTTAAGACTTTTACGGAGATATTAAAGACAAGAACCGACGTACGCCTCTATGTCTCAGGTGAACTTGCGCCTGATGCCAGTCCTTCGGATAGAAAATATGCGGCGTATCTCACTAAAGAAATAAAAAATAGGGGGTTAAAAAAATATGTTTTATATGACAAAAGATATTGTTCGAATGAAGATTTACCGTATTTGCTGGGAGCTGCTGATGTAGTACTGTTTCCTTATCATGAAGAAAGCAGGGCCATATCCGGCGTTCTTCATCTGGCGTTGGGCGCAAGAAGGCCGGTAATTGCTTCAAGGCTGCCGAAATTTGAAGAATTATCGGAGATATGTGATGAGTTGCTGGTGTTGCCGGAAAATACAGATGGAATGGCAAAAACTGCGCTTAGGCTGTTTGAAGACCCGATTTTTAGAAACTACATAATAGCAAGGATTGAACAGTTCAGGCATGTGACTTCATGGGAAGAAGTGGCAAAAATCCACCTTAGTCTATATAGATCTCTTTCAAAATTTTCAATGAAAGTTGTTACCTGAGTGACCTGCCTCCAAAGGTTGTACCGCTTCTTAAGAGAGTGCCGAGCTTAACACAGCCTCCGGAGCCGGAGGCTGATAGCCCAATGAACTATGTGGCCTGATTGTATTATACTGCACTCTCCAGCGATCTGCCAGCATGCCAAACGACCTTACATCGGAGAATGTGTCAAAGTATAGGCTTGTGATAGATTTTATCAATGGCCAGTATAAAGACATGCAAGGAAGGACGCTTATTGTGTCTGATTCCCCAAAGGAAATACTTAAAGCTGTAAGGCATGTTACGTTTGAATTACCCAGTATTTACAAACTGCCTCTTGAACAGATCGAAGAATATAATAGAAAAACAAAAGAGATATTTATCGCAGTATAAATAGTAGTAGCAGCATAGATCTAACCCTGTTTCGTAACTATATTTCGATCATTTGTCTACCGCATCCACATGGACATTATTTAACTCTATAGTATTAAAAGAGTTACATTAAAAGTGCATGCAGAATACTGGACAAAATTGGACAAATTTGCAGCATTTTGTCCATAATCCTGGGGTTCGAGCATGCCTCGAAGCGCAATCTATCTCTGCAAATTGTATCTCTGATTGAAATTGCGTCGTCGTTTCTCTCCTAGTAATGACGGGTTTGGGCCATTATGTATAGGCCGTAAATACTGAGATTAAACTGTCCTATGCCCTCACCCCCCGAGCCAATATATAACCCACTGTAATTAAATAAGTCACAGTGGGTTTTTTATTTTT
>CAZLTA010000145.1:0-4354 GCA_964562345.1 uncultured Planctomycetia bacterium | reverse complement strand
CTTTCTTTTCCCGGACAATCTATAACTGTACTCTTTCCCCAGCATTAAATCCCGGGCAGGAAATTCTAATTTATCTAAATCATCTATTATTGCAGGGACATATTCCAGGGGGAGGTGATTTTTAAAATAAACACCATCTATTTTATCCAGATTTCCTTTTCTTTTAAGATTTAAAACCAGTTTTACAAATGCTTCTTCTCCATCTCCTACAGTGATTGAATCAACTCCGTCTAATCCGAGTGCTTCTTGAGGAAACAATGTAACATGCGGACCGCCTAAATTAACGTGAGTTTGAGGAGAAACTTCTTTAATCATTTTAACTGTCTTGGAGATTGTTAAGATGTTGTGGGTGATTGTTAATATTCCAACTAAATCAGGTTGATAGTTCTTAATGTAACATGAGAGACGGCTATAATTCATTTTAGCCTCAAGAGAATCCAGGAATTTTAGCTCAACCTCATTTCTGTATCTTCTAAGTGAACTGGCTAAAGAAAGAAGACCGAGTGGAGGCAACGTTCCGAGATTTTTACTTATAAATGCAGACAATTCCGTTGTTATTATATCCACACAAGGCGGATTCAATAAAAGGACTTTAATAGAGTTCATAACTATATAAATACATGGGTTTTTTAAATAAGCTGAAAACTTTTTCCTGTTTGAAGCCCATTTTTTTTAGCAATGAATTTATGGCAACATTTTTATTAGAAGTTGAAACCTGTACTTTTTTCGTATTATTCTGCTTCATTATATCAAATACGCTTATTATTAAATCACCAGCTATTTTTTTCCTTCGTGCTTCAGGGCTAATCGATATAAATAGGAGCTCCGCATTTATTTTTCTGATATAGGCCTTGAATGGATAAAAAATCAACCCCAGAGCCTGCAAAAAACAAACCGGACGAATAAATAATTGCATCAGATAACATAAAAACAATTTCCAATCTAATATCAATTCCATGAATAATTTTCTGCTGTTTAATGCCGCCATAATAAAACCAACGATGCCGTTATCTTCCGCAACTAAACTAATGCAGTTTTTAGATTTTACAATTATCCTTAAATACTGCCTTACAAAATTATAACCAAACCTTAAAAGATACGAATCAAACATATGATTGATATAAAACCAGACAATTATATCAAAATCCGCATCAGATGCGAGCCTAATTATTGTTTTCCCTTCCACCATAGAATTATAAAAAAGAGTAAAATTTTTATACCTTTTAAATATTTGACAATGTCAGAGAAAGTTTTTATTTTTACCATATGCCTGTACCATATCTTAGGCTGCAAATAAAACCTCAGATAAAATTGCCTGTAATAATACAACAAATCTTCACAGCTTAAATTACGGGGTGTAAATACAGGCTCCCACAAACTATATCTGGAAAAATTTCTGGTAATCATTTCCCCGTATTTTTCAACCAGTGGATATTGAGCTGTGTTTTTAAAGGGCGTATTAATTTGAACGGTTATATCTTTTAAGGGCAGGCTGCAGGCAAAATCTATCGTTTCTTTTATAGTTTCATTAGTATCAATAAGATGGCCAAGTATAAAAAAAGCTTTCGGCTCTAAGTCCAGCTCATATGCCCAATTAGCAACACGCCTAATTTGATATTTTGTTAAGCCTTTTTTTATAAATCTAAGCACATCTTCATTGCCGGATTCAATACCCATCCGCACCCTCCAGCAACCAGCGGATTTCATTTCACTTAATAATTCTTTATCTAACACATTAGCTCTTACAGAACACGTCCAGGTCAAATCTTTATTGGCATTCTTTATTTCTTTCGTAATTTTATACACCCTATTTTTATCAAACGTAAAAGTTGAATCTACAAATGCAATATCCCGTGCCCTGAAACTGTCGACTAAATGAACCATTTCCTGAACTATGTACTTTGGGCTAAAACTACGGTATTTATTGCTAAATACACTCTTATCACAAAATATACACGAATATGGACACCCCCTGCTCGTAATCATGCTTAATTTAGGCAATCTCTTCTGATCACTAGGCTGAGGTCTATATTTATCAATCGGAACCAAGTCTCGAGCCGGGAACGGTAAAACATCCAGATCTGCTATATATTCTCTTGGAGGTGAGAAAAACAGCTTACCCTGTATTGCATAAGCAATCCCTCTTACATTTTCAACAGCACTTCCTTGTTTCATCATAGATATTAATTTTTTAAATGTAATCTCTCCTTCTCCGATTACCGCCAAATCCAATTCTTTATGTTTTAACAACTCATCCGGATTAGAAGTAATATGAGGACCTCCGGCTATAATCTTTGTTCGCGGTAGTTTATTTTTTATCTCTTTCGCTAGCTCATAGCAGGAATAAATCGATACTGTAAAAGTTGTCAAACCAACTAAATCGGGTTTAAATTTAACTACTTCTTTTACTACTTCATCTATGGATAATCCTTCTACAGGCGCATCAATAATCTTTACAATATGATTTTCTTCTCTTAAAACCGCCCCTAAATAACATAGCCCCAAAGGAGCGGAATTATAAAACAGGCTTTTAACAATAGGCCCAAGTTTTCTTACTGTTCCTAAAGATAAAGGCGGATTTATTAAGATTATTCTCATTAAATTAAAAATCTCTTGGGCAAACCATATCCTTTAAACTTCCAAACACTTAAAGACCCCTGCATAAACATCTTTAATCCTATATGGATTAACTTGGGTTGATTGCAAACCTGTGCAGCTAATTTTATTAAAAAGGGATGCTTTTTAAGAAACATGCTTTCGGCTAATAATTTTATCGCCGCCTTAGGAATAAACGATTTTGATATTAAAGAAACTACGGCTACAGTAAACAACTCTTCCTTATTCCTGGGATATGTGAAACTGCGTCTGAATTGATAAAAAGATTTATTTGCCTCGCCTTCTATATCCCGGGGGAAAATAATCTCTTTTTCGAGAAATATCTGGTTTAATTTCGTCCCGGGAAACACTGTAAGCGAATAAATAAACAGGCTGAATGGCATGGGCAAAGCAAGCAACAACCCAATTAATTCTTTTTTATCTTCAAAAGTAGATAAGGGATTGCCAAATATCAGATCATATACAACATCGAAATTCAACTCCTTCGCTGCCTGAGCAAATCTTTTAACCATATCTACTTCCAGTTTCCTATTATACACCTGGTTTGACTCTTTCTCTGAACCGGTTTGAATTCCAACCTGAACTCTCTTCAGACCTGCTAATTTGAGTTTTTTCAAATTATTTTTATTCAGACATTGCACATTAAATAAAATTTCAAACGGCAGACCGATACGCTGCCGGTACTTCCTGTAAAACTCATCTACCCAATATTCGGGAAAGACGAATGTATCATCAAATTTTATCTTTCTTATCTTTTTTAGACTTTTCAATCCGCTCTCAATTTCAGACAAAATTCTTTCAACGCTGCCCATACGATAGTATCTTGGGTTCTGGTATAACGCTCTGTATATACTGTTATAACAATAACTGCGGTTAAAAGGGCATCCCCTGGATGCAAAAACCCTCAGCTCCCTGGCATTAATCAGAGGGTCAATATTTTTTAACTCTTTGTCTATAAAAAATTTGTTCTTCCTTCCATAATCCTGCAAGGACAGGACATCTAAATTCTGGATTAAAGACCTTGTGTCCTCAGAAATAATCCTGCCATTTTTCTTATAACAGAGATTTTTAATCCCTTCCGGAGGCTGTTTTTTTGACAAAGCTTCGGCAAGATTAAGCATCAGATATTCTTCTTCGCCCCTGCAGACAAAATCGCAATACATTAAAGATTCATAAGGCACAACTGTAGCATGAATACCTCCCCAGACCACCTTGATATCCAGAGAAAACTTTATCCGGGCTGTAAAATCCTGTGCGATTTTTAAAAAAGGCGATGTAAAACTTATACCCAGCAGTTCAATCTCCAGCTCTTCGACCAATGAAACCAACAATTTCTTCTCTGTTTCGCTGGGGTAACGTACATCATTGTTTGCCCACCTTTTAAAGAATATAAGATAGGTGTTAAAACCGTTCTGCTTCAGAAGAGATGAGATCGACCTGATACCATTGTTTTCTACATCATATAACGAAATTAAGGCTATATTAGACATTTAGATCGGTATCTCCGGTTCTAAAACAACTCTGTCAATTCCCAATTCTTCCAAATTCCGGGGCAATTTGTCCCAGTATAAAAAATACGTATTCCCCTTCAGGATTAAATCTTCAGGCATAGATTTATGCCTCAGTTTAAAATGGCAGATTCTGCACTCAGTTTCGCAGTTTTCAATTAAACGCAATCTAAAATTCCGTTTGAAGGCTTTACTCGTAGGGCAAAGCCTTGTAGTAGAAATGTAGACAA
>CAZLTA010000144.1:0-4381 GCA_964562345.1 uncultured Planctomycetia bacterium | reverse complement strand
TGCCCCCAAAAAGAATTTCTTTTTCTCTCTTTGCCCCCTTTAATTTTTTGTTTTCAGAAACGGAAAAGAAACTGCAATGTCAAAAGAATCAAAAGGTTATAAAAATATGCCAAAAAAAATCTACATCCGTACCTTCGGATGACCGTATGTGCAAGTACCGATGGATGATTTTGAAGATACTGGAAGCGATAACTGATTGTGAATGATAGAGTTGTATAGAATATGCTGTAAGTTCAAAAATTGAATTTATGGTTGACATCTACTTGACAGATGTCAACTTTTATCTTATAATGTTGACATCTGTAAAAGGCAAAGATGGAGGCATAAATGACGATTATTGGGAAATATGTTCAGCAAAAAAGTGGGTATAAGGCTTTCATTCCTGAAACCTTTCCTCCTGCGGAGTTATCTTTTAACGATCCCAAGATAGTAAAGCTTCTTGCAAATGCTAATTTACAGCTTGGTAAGCTGGATGGTCTGACCAAGCTTTTGCCGGATATTGACTTTTTTATATTTATGTATATTAATAAAGAGGCTGCTTACTCAAGCCAAGTAGAAGGCACAAGAGCAAAGTTTACCGATGCATTGCAGGCTGAAGTTGAACGGACACCAGATTTACCAAAAGACGTCGATGACATTTTACACTATATCAAAGCAATGAATGAGGGTTTGAAAAGGCTGGATAGGTTACCACTATCATTACGGTTGATTAAAGAAGTTCACGCTACCTTGCTTACTAAAGCCAGAAGCTCCACACATCCGCATCCAGGTGAATTTAGGAAATCCCAAAATTGGATTATGGGAACAAATCCAGCGGATGCTCGTTTCGTCCCACCGCCTCCAGAATATGTAATGGAGGCATTGAGCGATTTAGAAAAATTTTTCTATTCCCACGAAGACATGCCTATTTTAATAAAAGTGGGCTTGATACATAGCCAATTTGAGACAATACATCCATTTTTGGATGGCAACGGAAGAACGGGCAGGTTATTGATTACTTTTTATTTGTGTCAACAAGGTATATTAGAAAGGCCGGTGTTGTATCTTTCGGAACATTTCAAAAAACATAGAGATTTCTATTTTTCCATGCTCGATGAGTATAGAAAGGGAAATATTACTTCATGGTTGGAATTCTTCCTTAAAGGTGTTGTTAGAGTTGCTAGTGAAGCAATCGAAACGTCAAATAAGGTTATAGATTTACGAGAGAAAGATTTGCATAAAGTATCTGAGCTGGGCAGAGCAAGCAAAAATGCTGTTGTATTGCTAAAAAACTTATATCGGATTCCCATAATAAATGTCAGAAAAATTGAAGAGGTTGCGGACTTATCGCGCGAAGCGGCAAACCGTTTGGTTAAAAGATTTGTTAAATTGGGCATATTGTTTCCAAAAGATAAGCAGGTAAAATATGGCCGATTGTTTGTGTATAAAAATTACCTCAATTTATTTGAGGAAAAAGAATCCTGAGTTTTTGGTTGTTGGTGCAAGTTCCGCATGATGATATTGAAGGTTTTGAGGATGGTGTATGAATGTTAAAGAGAATAAGTGGGTTGGAGTGAAAAGGTTAGAATATATTACTATGGAATATCAAGAGAACTTTATAGCTTATGTAGATATTCGTAACAGTTCAAAAGCAACACTCTTTCTGCCGCTCCGTGATAGCACTTGACAGAGTTTGTTTTTTGTAACAGTTCAGAAATAATGTTGCGGTTGAACTGTCGGTATTTTTTTCTTGACAGAATCTCCCCTAATTGTATAATTACTACTAAATTAATAGGAATAGTAGTAATTAGGAGGTAATAAGTGAAGCTTTCGACAAGAAGCAGGTATGGTGTGAGAATGATGCTGGAGCTGGCTCTCAACTATGAAAAGGGAGCGGTTTTCCTTAAGGATATTGCTGGAAAAGAAGAAATTTCCGAGAAATATTTAGGCCAGTTAGTCATTCCTCTTAAAGCGGCAGGGTTGATAAATTCTATCCGCGGGGCTCATGGCGGCTACATATTGGCGAAAAAGCCGGATGAAATTTCTCTCAAAAATATTATTGAAATTCTGGAAGGTGATTTAAATTTAGTCAGCTGTGTTAAAGACAGCTCATTATGTAATAGGGTATCTGTTTGTATTACGCGCGGTGTCTGGGCTAAGCTGGGCGATAAGATAAAAGAAGTGCTCGGTTCTTTTACTTTGGAGGATTTAGTAAAAGAGCATAGAGAGAAGGGGAAATCCCTTGTAATGTATAATATTTAAATAATCAAATATATAGTTAATGCAGCCAATGGTTTGTAAAAAGGAGATTTATTATGAAAATAGCCGATAATATTACAAAGTTAATTGGCAATACTCCGCTTGTCAGATTGAATAAAATTGGCGGCGGTTTGGGTGCAGAACTGATAGCAAAGCTTGAATTTTTTAATCCCTGCGGAAGCATTAAGGATAGAATCGGTCTTTCCATGATTGAAGAGGCGGAAAAACAGGGTTTGCTTAATAAAGATACGGTGATAATTGAGCCTACGAGCGGCAATACCGGTATCGGCCTTGCTTTTATCTCGGCCCAGCGCGGATATAGATTAATTTTAACAATGCCTGAAAGTATGTCAGTCGAGAGGAGGCGGTTGTTATCTTTATTGGGAGCGGAGATTATCTTGACGGCGGCAGAAAAAGGAATGAAGGGTGCTGTGGAGAAGGCGGAAGAGTTATTGAAGGAAACTCCCAATGCCTATATGCCGCAGCAATTCAAAAATCCGGCAAATCCCAAAATTCATCGTGAAACAACGGCAGAGGAAATCTGGCGCGATACAGACGGAAGAGTGGATGTTTTAGTTTGCGGAGTCGGTACCGGAGGAACAATTACAGGTGTTGCTCAGGTGTTAAAAGAGAGGAAACCGGAATGTAAAATTGTAGCGCTGGAGCCGGAAAAATCTGCTGTTTTATCAGGCCAAAGCCCCGGGACGCATAAAATCCAGGGGATAGGCGCCGGTTTTATCCCTGAGGTTTTAAATATTGATTTGATAGATGAGATTTTAAAAGTGAAAGATGAAGATGCTTTTAATATGGTTCAAAGGCTTGCTAAAGAAGAAGGTATTTTAGCAGGCATTTCTTCCGGCGCAGCAGCCTCAGCCGGTGTCGAGCTGGCAAAAAGAGAAGAAAATAAAGATAAGTTAATTGTAACCATTTTCCCGGATACAGGAGAAAGGTATCTGTCAACCTGGGCCGGGAAGTAAAGAGAGGAGATAAGTATAATGGACGAAGTAGTTATTTCCAAGGCGATTGTCGAAAGTTTTATGGAAGATTTTATTTCATCATTCAATGTGGATGTTGCTATCGCAGGAGCAGGCCCTTCAGGGCTTGTCTGTGCATATTACCTGGCGAAGAGAAATTTTAAGGTTGCAGTTTTTGAAAGACAGCTCCGTGTTGGAGGCGGTATGCCCGGCGGAGGAATGATGTTTAACAGAATTGTAATCCAGGAAGAGGCAAAACCGATTTTAGATGAGGTTGGGGTGACTCTTAAAAAATATAAGGATGACCTTTATATTGCAGATTCACTGGAGACAATTTCGACCCTTTGTTCCAAGGCTATTAAAGCAGGTGTTAAAATATTCAATTTGATTAATGTAGAAGATGTTATGATTAGAGAAAATAAAATTACAGGCCTGGTTTTAAACTGGAGCGCAGTTTCCTGGTCCAAACTGCATGTAGACCCGCTGGCAATAAAAGCCAAGGTAGTTGTCGATGCGACAGGCCATGATACTGAAATCTGTAAGATTGTAGAAAGAAAAATCGGCCCTGAACTAAGGACCAAGAGCGGCAGGGTTTTAGGCGAGAAATCTATGTGGGCAGAAATGGGCGAAAAGGATATAATAGAAAACACGCGTGAAGTTTATCCCGGGCTTTTTGTCTGCGGGATGGCGGCAAATGCTGTGTTTGGTTCACCCAGAATGGGAGCAATTTTTGGAGGCATGCTTGTATCCGGCAAAAAAGCGCAGGAGATGATAGAGGATGTAATTCGTCCAAGCAATTTACGTTCATAGTATTCTGTAAATTGCGGGCTCATTACGCAGACGGCTAAAGCCTTATGCTCATTCCCCCAAAAGGGGTAATGAAATGTATCCCCCCTGGTTTGATTTCGGAGAAATCAAGGGGGGGTAATTCGCTCTACGATTTACGGGCACTGCGTTTCGTAAATCGTGAGCTCATTATGTGGCTGGATTATATGACCCCTGCTGATTTGCTTCGCAAATCAAGTATGCAGGAGTAATTCGCACAAATGACTTATGTCACACTGTGTGTTCCATAAGTTATGTGCTCATTAGGAGGTGTGTGATGGCTAAAACGATTCAGGAGATTAACGAAAAAATCAAAAAAGGGGAAGCTGTAGTTGTAACTGCAG
>CAZLTA010000143.1:0-4402 GCA_964562345.1 uncultured Planctomycetia bacterium | reverse complement strand
CCTCAGAACGAGCTTATTGAATATATGTCTCATAGAATGATGGAGAGCGGGGGAGTGTTTATCCAGGCAGAGTCAGAGCTGGCATCCATTAATATGGTATTCGGTGCGTCTCTTTCGGGAGTGCGGGCTATGACGTCCTCATCTTCTCCCGGAATAAGCCTGATGCAGGAAGGCATATCTTATCTTGCGGGCTGTGAACTTCCGGCGGTTATTGTTAATGTAATGAGAGGCGGGCCGGGCCTCGGAAATATTGCGCCTGCTCAGGGGGATTATTTTCAGGCTACGCGCGGCGGCGGGCATGGAGATTACAGGACTATTGTTTTAGCTCCTTCGACAGTTGCAGAAATTGTTAAACTTACCCCGCTGGCATTTGAGCTGGCGGATAAATACAGGAATGTTGTTTTACTTCTGGGAGACGGCATACTGGGGCAGATGATGGAAGCGGTGGATGAGGAACTTTTTAATATTAAAACAAAAACCTATCCCAAGCCCTGGGCATTGAGGGGCTGTAAGGGGCGGGAGCCGCAGTTAATCAAGTCTTTATATCTTACTTCCGATGCACTGGAGGAATTGAATTTGAGATTAGAAACGAAGTACAGGCAGATTGAAGCAGAAGAGGTGAAGTATGAAGAATCAATAGATGAAAACGCACAATTAATACTGGCTGCCTACGGTACTGTTGCCAGAATATGCCGCGGGGTTATCAAAAAACTTAAGCGTGAAAATATTAATGTTGGATTATTCCGGCCTGTTACACTATGGCCTTTTCCTTATCAGAGATTGAATGAGATATCAAAAACAATTAAGAAATTTTTGGTTATTGAAATGAGCGCAGGCCAGATGATTGATGATGTAAAGATTGCTCTGGCTCAAAATGTTGAAATTGGATTTTTAGGCAGGACAGGAGGGAGTATCCCGTCTGAGGATGAGATTGTAAAAAAGATAAAAGAAATGCTTAAAGAAGGATGAAAGTAATTTATAAAAAACCTGATTCTTTAAGAGAAGTGCATACTCATTACTGCAGCGGCTGCGGACACGGTCTGGTGCATAAACTTATTGCCGAGGTTATCGATGAACTGGGTATCAGGGAAAAAACCATAGGTATTGCTCCTGTAGGATGCGCGGTTTTGGCTTATGATTACTGGAATTTTGACGTTACCGAGGCGGCCCACGGCAGGCCTCCTGCGGTTGCAGCTGCTATTAAAAGGGTTCAGCCGGATAAAGTCGTATTTACATATCAGGGTGACGGCGATTTGGCGTCTATCGGAACCAATGAAACAATTCATGCCGCAAACAGAGGAGATAATTTGACAGTTATTTTTATAAATAACGGCGTTTATGGAATGACCGGCGGACAGATGGCGCCGACGACTCTGCTTCATCAGAAAACCACAACGACTGTTGCAGGCAGAGATTCTAATATGCACGGTTATCCTCTGCCTATACTTGAAATGCTGAAGGTTTTAGACGGTGTGTGCTTTCTTGAAAGAAGGTCTTTATTCTCGCCGGCTGAAGTTGTAAAGGCTAAAAAGGCGATAAAGAATGCTTTTATGAATCAAATAAACGGGAAGGGATTTTCTATGGTTGAGATTTTGTCGCCCTGCCCTACTAATTGGAAAATGAACCCTGTAGAGAGTTTGAAATGGATAGAAAACGAGGTAATCAAGACATATCCGATAGGAAGAGTGAAGTAAAAATACTCTTTGCCGGTGCAGGCGGGCAGGGTATTTTACTTATGGGTAAAGTTTTAGCCCAGAGCCTTCTTTTAGAAGGCAGTCAGTTGAGCTGGTTTCCTTCTTACGGCGCTGAGGTGCGGGGAGGAACCTGTAAATGTATGGTTACCTCATCGACTGATGAGATTGCGTCTCCTTATATTATACATCCTGATTATCTGATAGTAATGAATGAGCCGTCTTACGTAAAATATACACCCTTACTTGATTCTAAAGGGGTGGTTTTTTATAATCAATCTTTGCTTAAAGAAAATGTTTTAAACGCCGCACTAAATAATGTATCTATTCCGGCAACAGAAATTGCTTCTGAAATAGGCAATGTAAGGTGTGCTAATATGACTATTTTAGGCTGTTTTATTAAACACACCGGGATTGTAAAAATTGAGACTGTCGAGCAGGCCCTTCCTGATTTAATAGAGCATAAAGAGCTTCTCAAACTTGATATAGCTGCGTTGGATAAAGGTTACAGTTATGTCTGATATGCGTGTAAGATTCGCCCCTTCTCCTACCGGCTATTTGCATGTCGGCGGCGCCAGAACTGCGCTTTTCAATTATCTTTTTGCGCGTCATAACAAAGGTAAGCTTCTTTTAAGAATAGAAGATACTGATAAAGAACGTTCCGAAAAAAAATTTCTGGATGAGATTTTAACCTCTTTGAAATGGATTGGCATTGACTGGGATGAAGGCCCGGTTTATCAAAGCGAAAGATTCAGCATTTATCAGGAACATGCCCGGAAGCTGTTATCCGAAGGGAGCGCTTATGAAGAAAAGACTGAAAAAGGCACCGCGCTAAGATATAAGCCGAAAATTGAATCGATTAAATTCAATGACCTTATCAGGGGCGAAATAGAATTTAAGGAAGGTTTTGAGGATATAGTGATAATCAAATCCGACGGCACGCCGACTTATAATTTTGCCTGTGTTATAGACGATGCCGCAGGAGGCATAACCCATATAATAAGAGGGGAAGACCATATTTCAAACACTCCCAAACAGATTGCGCTTTATAAAGCTATGGGTTTTGATGTACCTTCATTTGCGCACCTGCCTTTAATACTGGGGCAGGACAGAACAAGGCTTTCAAAACGGCACGGAGCGGTTGCGCTGTCAGCCTATAAAAAAGAAGGGTTTTTGCCTCAGTCTTTATTTAACTTTCTGGCGCTTCTGGGCTGGTCCCCGGGGGATAACAGGGAGATTCTTTCCAAAAAGGAATTGATAAATTTATTTACTTTAGAACGCATTAATAAATCCAATGCTGTTTTCGATATTGAAAAATTGCGCTGGATGAATAAAAAATATCTTAAAAGTGTTTCAAATTCCGATTTTGAAAAAGAGGCAAGTTCTTTTATAGAACAGGAAGGCCTGCTGGATGCTTACAAATCAATGCCTGCTGAAAACAGAGTTAGGCTTTTCAAACTGCTTAAGCCCAGAGCTCATACTTATAAAGAATATGCAGAACAGCTGAATTATATTTTAGCCGGAAATTATTCTTTGGATGAGGAAGCTGTTGAGAAACACAGTCTTAAAGATGAGGATGTAAAAAATATTATTGTAAATACATCGGAGAGGCTGAAGGGGATAGGAGATTTTACGCTTTCCAATATAGAGGCAGAGGTTCGTTCTCTGGCGGAAGAATTGAATATAGAAGCAAAATATATAATCCACCCTTTAAGGGTTGTCCTTACCGGCCGCGATGTATCCCCGCCGTTATTTGAATTGATGGAAATTATCGGCCGCGATGAGGTGTTGGCCCGGATAGACGATTTTATCGGTTAAAGAGATGGGTTATAATATCAATTATGTAAGATATTTGTTTATGTATCCATTGAAGTCATGGAGAAATAAATATCTTAAGCATTGCATTTATAAAAACCCCCGCAATAGTTTGTTATATAAAGAAGCGTTGTATGAGCTGTCAGAATATACGAAAGAACCTGAGGCGATTGTCGAGGAGAAATATCGCGCCCCTGTTTCACCGTTTGTTGATTGGGAAAATACGGCGGAGGAAGATATAGAGCGTTTTTATCGGAATGACACGCATTACTTGTATGAACTGCCGTTGTGGAATGCTGAGCGTAACCGCGGGGAATATATCAGAGCTATTGTATCTGCTTATCTGAAAAAAATAAATCCTGGAACTATTTTAGTATATGGGGGAGGAGCTGGCGATATAACGATATCCTTAGCCTGGTTAGGCTTTAAGATAGCCTATGCGGACATCAATAAACAATTGATTGATTTTGTAAAGTGGAGATTTTCCAAAAGGGGGCTTGACATTAGTATCTATGATTTGGGAGCTGGCGATGAACTGCCTGTTGTGGATTGTGTGGTAAGTTTTGATGTTTTAGAACATTTAAAAAATCTACCGTTAAAAATAAAAAAGATTTCAGGTATTTTATCGGCAGGGGGAAGCTTTATATTCAGCGGCGCATTTAGCGGAGGAGATGCGCATTTGAAAGAAAACGAAATATACGGCGATTTTAAGGAACTCAACTCGCTGTTTAGTAGATGCGGGTTTTCTTTTGAGGATAAATTCGCCCAATTTTATTTTTATAAAAAATAGCATTTTTTTGCAGGTTCTATTGGAAATTAATAAGAAATTATTATACACTTTTAATGAGCAGACATTTTACTGAAAGTAAAATGTAGCCTTATTGGCGTCTGCGAAT
>CAZLTA010000142.1:0-4438 GCA_964562345.1 uncultured Planctomycetia bacterium | reverse complement strand
CTCTGAGTTTTTCTTCCAACTCCGCTTTTTCCTTCGCACGCTCCTCTTCTTTATCCTGACGCTTCGCTTCCAGCTCGGCTTCACGGCGCAGGCGTTCTAAATTATCCGCTTTCTTGCGGGATTCGGCTTCTGCCTTCTTTTTACTTAAAATATCTAGTTTTTTAATTCTATTAGGAATTTTTTTATCAATATAAGTTCTTGCTTTTTTATCCTGGGGGCTGATAAGAAGAATTAATTCAAAAGTCTCTTCCGCCTCTTTTAGATTATCACCATAATAGAAAGACAATGCTTCCTTATAGAGGTCGTTGATTCTGTTCTGTTTTTCTTTCCTGGCGTGCTGCTCTTCCTGCTGGATAAGTTTTTGTGCTTTAGCCCTTTCTTTCTCAATGGCATTAGTTGATGCATCTTCTGCCCAAAGAGAAGGGGCAATAAAACTAAAGATTAAACTGATGGTTAAAAAAATGAGATAGGTCTTCTGTGTTCTTTTTATCACTGGCTCTTCCGAGTCTTTATATTGCATATTGTAAAACTAAAATGGTTACAATGAAAATAATAAATTATTTGTCCTGATGAGTCAAGTAAAAAAACACATTTTTTTTATTTTTTACACTATGCACAAATCTTTTAAAAATCCCTTCTAATAACATTGAATTTATTCCGGCCATATGCTTCCCCTACTATACATAAAGGAAGGACCACAGGTATCGGCTGCTACCTGTGGACAACAAGCGACTTATCCAGCCTCCCCTTCTTACTGCAATGGACTATAATCAATAATACGTCCTGGTTTTTTAAAGAAGGGATATTGAATACCGCTTCCTGATAGTCTTCGTCTTGCTGATAAGCAAACCTTTGCTTAACACGCCACTTACCGTTGACATAGACGTTGATATACTGGACATAATGCATTCTGGTATTCACTACATGGTGAGAAACTTTAACTTTTACAAGACTGCCTAGAACTTTAACTTCAATATTTGTAGGCGCGTGTGCATAAACGTTAACATGCAGGAACAAAAATGTAAATGTGAAAACCAATACAAATATTCTCTTCATTCCTATTCTCCTTTTTATCCTTCTTTGAATTTTACCATACCGCATCTTTTAAAAAGAACAGGCTCTCTTATTGAATTTACTCTTTCCCTATCTCATTCTCAACTAAATTATTGGCTTTAACCTGCACAAAAAAAAGCGGGGCATCTTTAAGATACCCCGCTTTCTGCTATCCTACGTCTATTAAATTTACTTCCTTTTCTTTGCTGCCTTTTTCTTCGGAGCTGCCTTTTTCTTTACTACTGCCTTTTTCTTTGCTGCTTTCTTCTTTACTGCCATCTTTCACCTCCTTTTTGAAGATTTTTTATCTTCTAAAGTATTTATAATAGATTTTTAGAATCAATGCAAGAAAAAAATTTATGTTAATGCATTTTTTTTTAAGGTTAACTTAAATTTTAAGCTGGATTATAGCCGCACTCTTTTATTTTTTCTATAATCTCCTCCCTCTCTATCGTTCCTTTTATATAAATTGTTTTTTTACTGAGATCTACCGATATTTTTTCCACTCCGTTGATTTTTTTTATGTTTTCCTCTAATGTCATTTTGCAATTCCGGCAATGTATATCCGGAACTTTTATTTCTAAATCAGCATCTAATATTTTTTCAGTCTTTCTAAATAATGCGTTGATGATAATTAAAAACAACGCAAAAGCTGAAACCAGCTTCACAGGGAAAGGAATAATCTTCCCTGCCCCGGCTATAAATTCAGGCGTCCCTGATATCTGAGCCCAGACAAAATTAAATACAATTCCCAAAATAATTGCCGTGATAATAATCGAAACAAGATAGATGTAGAAAGACCTCCTGCCTAATTTAGTTCTTACAAAAGAAAGTGTTATTGCATTCGTTGCGGGGCCTGCTATTAGAAATACAAGGGCTGCACCGGGTGAAAAACCCTTGGCGAGCAATGCAACTGCAATGGGGATTGAACCTGTTGCACAGACATATAAAGGAATGGCAGCCAAAAGAACAACAAAAAAATCTAAAGGAAAAGTTAAATATCTGGAGAATAGATTTTGGGGTACTACAGCCGATATGAATCCACCCAGCACTGTACCAATCAAAAGCCATTTGCCTATATCTTGAGGGATTTCAAAAAATGCATAGCGCAGCTGCTCCCGAAGTTTAAAATGAAAACTTACCTTTTGATGTTCATGCGCAGGAATAGCAATGGGTTTAACAGAAGAACCTCCGAATAAATAATCCAAAGTCCCAACCAATATCCCTGATATAAAAGCTCCCAGCGGCCTGAATACTGCGAACAAAGGCCCCATCAATGAATAAGTAGCCAGAATTGAATCCACTCCTGTTGTAGGAGTAGAAACTAAAAATGACAGCACGCTGGATTTATGGGCGCCGTCTTTTCTTAAAGAATCTGCCAGAGGAATTACACCGCAGGAACAAACAGGAAGCGGAATTCCAAAAACCGTTGCTTTTATTATTGAAAGAATTCCTCCTCTACCTAAATGATTAAAGATAAACTCTCTGCCCAGAAAAACATGGAGCAGAGAAGCAATGAACAAACCAAGGAGCAAGTAAGGAGATACTTCAAGCCACAAATTTAAAGATTCATTTAAAAAATCTAAAATTAAATTCATATATCAATCCCGGATACCGCCTTTATAAACAGGCCGGCAGAATAAATATTACAGCAATTGTCAGCCTTTAACCTGCCGCATCTAAAAACTTTTTTTAGAATATTTTTAATATCCCATCAATTCCTGAATCTTTTTCTCCAGTAACTGCTTGTGCTTCTGCTCCTCATTTACCAAAAAGGTAAATACATCACTTGCTACCTTGTGCTCATTGGAAAATTTCTGATAAAGTTCTACTGCCTCAATTTCTTTAGACAGCGCTAATTTTAAAGCTTCGACCGGCGTCATGGCTCACCTCCCCGTTAAAATAAATTTTTCAAAAAATCTGTATATAACGCTGCAATAAGAGCTGCTCCGGAAAAGAAGAATATAAAAAAATAATTTATCTTATCTTTTTTAGAGCTTAACCTGCACAAAACTGTTCCCAGAAGTTCGTAATCGTGTTCATCAACATTATCTTTATTAAGCAATTTATCTAAAACTTTAGTACGTTCCAGTTCTCTATGCAATATCTGGTCATTTCTAAATTTGTAAATAAAAAAAATAAAAAATCCTATAATTCCAATATACCAGAAAATTTTTGCTAATAAGGGATGGAAACCCAATGCTAAATTTACCATCCTAATAGAAATGGTGGCGATCAAAGCAGTAAAAAAGAAAACCCATGAAATTGTTTTTTCCCTGCATTTTTTTAACTTAAAACAATCCTCACAGATGAACCCTTCCTTTTTTTTATTCATTTTTTAACCTCCGGGGCATTTATTCGTTTTTGTGCTCTTTGACTGCCTGTTTGTAAAATTCCTTACAGACTTTGTCAGAATAACTGCAGATAATACAACAGGAACCTTCTGGCACAGAAATAATTTTCCCGCAGTCAGAGCAATTGTAAAAAGCAGGGTATCTGCCGTCTGGAATTTCCACTTTCTGAATAAAACCACAGAATGGACATTTTAATTCTGCGTTTTCTAATGGAACATTTAAAAAATCAATTGCCAACGCTTTTAAAATATTGCGGGTATTCCTGAAAGCTAAGAGGACTTCTTCATCTACACCTTTTACCTCTCCCGGGTCTTCTAAAGGCCAGTGATTTTTTTTATACTCACCCGGTAATACCGGGCAAATTTGCCTCATCTTATCGCAGACAGTAATCACATAATCAAATTTTTCATTTAAAAACTGCACTATATTTTTAGAATACAATCCATCCGAAGAAATTCCTGCCTCTTTAAGTACAATATAAACATTCGGATTTACATCGCAGGGATTTGAGCCTGCACTTTTTACATCTATTCTTCCATTGCCAAAATGCCTGAAAATTGCCTCAGCTAATTGGCTTCTTATTGAATTGTGTGTGCATAAAATGAGTATCTTATTCATTTTACTCAGGCAATAATGTATTGCCTGGCTAATTAATAGTCAGTTCCTTAGAACTCTGCCAGAGTCCGTGGATATTACAATAAGAGGAAGATAAAACTGTTCCCGGCTTATCGGTCTTAAAGTATATTTCAACAATTGGTTCTGCATAAACAGTACTTGTATTCGGTCCCTGAGTTGAGGCCCCGTGAGATGTAAATTCGTATCTGCCTATCTGATAAGGGGACTTTTCTCCTTCCGGAAGGAAATAAACCTCCATCCATGAAATGTGATGCTCAGTAGTGTTAGGATGAGATATCTCTTTACCCACGCTTACCCTGACCTTAATTCGGCCTTCCATTTTTTCTACTTCTATTACCGGCGAATGCTTCTCCTTCTTCCAGTCCGCAGTCTGGAATAAATCTTGTATCTGCATA
>CAZLTA010000141.1:0-4461 GCA_964562345.1 uncultured Planctomycetia bacterium | reverse complement strand
GTCTGAATTTCGGAATTAGTAAAGTCCAACGAAATACTACGATACCGACAAAAAAAGGTGAGACTTTTACGACAGCCGCAGATAATCAGACTAATGTCGAGGTTCATATCTTACAGGGAGAACGGCCTATGGCACATGATAACAGGACATTGGGGAAGTTTATCCTGGAAGGAATTCCCGCAGCACCCCGTGGAGTTCCTCAAATAGAGGTCTCTTGTGACATAGACAGGAATGGAATTCTGCATGTTACTGCTAAAGATAAAGGTACGGGTAAGGAGAAAAAGATAAGAATTGAGTCTTCCAGCGGTTTGGAGAAAGATGAAGTAGAAAATTTAGTTAAAGATGCTGATGCGCATGCCGATGAGGATAAAAAGAAAAAGGAGTTAATTGAAGTAAGGAATGAACTAGATGGATTGATTTATGGAACGGAGAAATCCTTGAAAGAATATGGAGACAAAATTCAGGAAACGGAGAAGAAAGCTATAGAGGATGCTTTAAATACAGCCAGGCAGAAATTGATATCAGAAGATGTGCAGGAAATTAAAAATGCCAAAGATAACCTTACCAAAGCAGCGCATAAGCTGGCAGAAGAGATGTATAAAAATACTACAGCGCAGCAGCAAGCGCAGAGTACTTCTCAGCAGGGTGAATCTCAACAGGATGAGTCCCCGCAGCAAGAGAAGGAGAGCCGCCAGGATGAGACTGATAAAAAAGATAAGGGTGATGTTATAGATGCTGAGTTTAAAGAAGAATAGATAGCAATGTAGGCAATTTAAAATTTAAAATGTAAAATGCAAAATTAGCAATGAAAAATAAGCAATGATAAAATGAAAAGAGACTATTATGAAATATTGGGGGTGTCCCGCGATGCCAGTAAAGAGGAAATAAAGCAGGGTTTCCGCAGCCTGGCATTGCAGTATCACCCAGACAGGGTTTCTTCTGATAAAAAGCAGGAAGCAGAAGAGAAGTTTAAGGAGATTTCAGAAGCCTATGCTGTGCTTTCGGACGATGAGAAAAAGGCGCAATATGATATGTACGGTCATGCCGGAATCAATTCGCACTATACATCGGAAGATTTATTCAGAAACGTAGATTTCTCGAGCATCTTTTCAGACTTGGGATCTGGCGGTTCATCCATATTCGAGCATCTATTCGGCGGCGGCTTCGATTTTTTTGGGTCTTCTTCAGGAGGCCGGGCAGAAAGTGCGCATAGAGGAAGGGATTTAGAGTTTACGGTCAACTTAGAATTTAAAGAAGCTATGCAGGGATTGACAAAGACAATAAGTTTCCCCTCTTATAAAGAATGCACCCGCTGCCATGGAACTGGTGATAAATCAGGCAAACTTTCGGCCTGTCCCAATTGCCAGGGAAGCGGAAGAGTTTCTACTCAGAAAAGCTTTTTCTCTCTTACGACAACATGTCCTCAGTGCAGGGGAGCAGGTTATATTGCGGCCAATCCCTGTCCGGAATGTTCGGGAGCGGGGAGAATTCGTGATACCAGAAAACTGGAAGTTAAAATTCCTGCCGGTGTGGATAATGGGAGTGTTTTAAGGCTTTCGGGTAAAGGTGAATCGGGCAAGAAAGGAGCTCCTGCAGGGGATTTATACATTCATATCAATGTTAAACAGCATCAATTCTTTCAGCGGGAAGACAGGAATATAATTTTAAATATCCCTGTTACATGTATGGAAGCGATTCTGGGTGCGGAAATAAAAGTTCCTACAATTGACGGTAATGTAAAGATGAAAATTCCCCCCGGCACGCAAAACGGAAAGGTGTTTAGAATAAAAGGCAAGGGAGTGCCGGATCCGAGGCGCGGAGGCAGAGGAGACCAAATGGTAAAAGTATTTGTTGAAATTCCTGTGAATTTAAACCGGAAGCAGAAGAAAACCATGGATGAGGCAGCCCTCAATGTTTCCGAAGACAATTATCCCGAAAAGAAGAATTATTTCAAAAATTTGAATAAATATTCCGACTGAGATATAAATTCTTGCTTTATTTTTTCTCTGTTTTATGTTATATCAGATGAAATATACCGTATTTTTGTTCTGGTGTAGGAAAGTATAGACCCTTCCTTAAAAGGAATAGGAAGGGTCTATACTTTCCTAACCACTGAAACTTTGTAAGGAAAAGTCCTGAGTGCACCAACTTTGTTGGTGCGCGAAGTTTCTTTCCGAATAACGAAAGTGTTTAATAGAGAAGGCAGGAATGATTAAAAAGAGACAATAAGATGGCACAGATAAAAGCTTTTAAAGGGCTGTTGTATAACAGCAGTAAAGTGAAAATAGAGAATGTCATTAGCCCTCCGTATGATATTATAAGTGAAGAGGGAAGAGACTATTTTTATAATCTTTCGCCGTATAGTGTGATACGGTTGATTTTAAATAATTCCGGTTCTCCCTATAAAGAAGCCCGCAGGATATTAGAATCCTGGATAGAAGAAAAAATTCTAGTTTTTGATGATGCAGAATCTATTTATTTATGCCGTCAGACATTTGATTACCGGGGTAAATCATACAGCAGATATGGGTTTATTTCTCTTTTAAAACTGGAGGAGCCGGGGAGTAAAATCCTGCCTCATGAAAAAACTTATCAGGGTCCTAAAGAAGACAGGTTTAATCTGTTAAAAGAGGTAGAAACTAATTTGTCTCCTATTTTTGTTACTTTTTCAGATAAAGAAAAGAAACTGTTAAATATATTTAAAGAAATCGAGAAAACAGAAGCTGTTTTTAATTTTGATTTTGAAAATATAACTTATTCATTCTGGAAGATTATAGATAAGGATGTTATCGGTCAGTTTGAAAACACTATGTCCGGAAAATATATCCTGATAGCAGACGGCCATCACAGGTATGAATCGGCTTTAAACTACAGGAATATTAAAAGGAAAGAAAATCCTGCTAAAAAAGAAGAGGAGTATGATTATGTCATGAGTTTTTTTGCTCCGATAGAGCAGGAAGGGCTTCTTATTTTACCTACGCATAGAATTATAAATTTAAAGGGAGGATATAACGGTGTAGCGGAGAAACTCGCAGAATATTTTGAAGTGGCTGAATACGACAGTAAAGAAAAATTGTTTAATGAATTATCTCTTCAAAATTGTCCTAGTTTTGGCAGCTGTTTAAGGGGCAGATTATACCTTTTAAAGATTAAAGAAACTGTAAGGAATGAATTTCAGAAAGATAATGAACCTTTATCCAAGCTTGATGTTAGTATTCTTCATAATCTGATATTTGATAATATTTTAAAATACCATGGTGTTGTTTGTTATACGCAGGATGAAGATGAGGCAATAAAGCAGGTTCAAGAAGATGAATCTCTAGCTGCATTTTTTATGAGAGCTGCCTCTATGGAGCAAATTGTTGATGTAGCTGAAAAGAAACTGCTTATGCCTCAGAAATCGACTTATTTCTATCCTAAGATTCCAACAGGGCTTGTGTTTCATAAATTTAATTGATACCGGTTCAACTTTGTCATATAATCAATAATTAACTTATTATATTGCTATGTCATTCTGGGGAAAGCCTAAATACACTTTGGTAAGAATTGCCCGTAAGAAGGATATGCCGGCAGGGCTTTGGAGTAAATGTCCTTCCTGCGGAGAAATTGTATTTAGAAAAAAAATTGAGGAAAATTTAAAAGTTTGTTCTAAATGCAATTATCATTTCACCTTAAGAGCAGAGGAAAGAATACACCTCACTGTAGATAAGGGGTCTTTTGAGGAGATGGATAGATATATTACTTCCCCCGACCCTTTGAATTTTCAGGGCCCCAGGTCTTATAAGGAAAAATTGAAGGAGGAGCAGGAAAAGACTAATATGAGTGATGCTGTTATTACCGGCAAGGCAAAAATAAACGGTTTGAATACTATCATTGGAGTTACCGATTCTCAGTTCATGATGGGGTCTATGGGTTGTGTGCTGGGGGAGAAAATCACGCGTGCGGCAGAAAGAGCAGTTGAGGAGAAATTGCCGTTGATTATAATCTCCGGTTCCGGAGGAGGAGCCAGGATGCAGGAAGGCATGCTTTCTCTGATGCAGATGGCTAAGACTTCCGGAGCTTTAGCAAAACTCAAAGAAGGAAAATTACCTTATATTTCTGTGCTTACAAATCCTACTATGGCAGGTGTTCTGGCAAGTTTTGCTTCATTAGGGGATGTTTTAATTGCAGAGCCGAAAGCTTTAATAGGATTTACAGGCCCCAGAGTAATTGAGCAGACTATTAGGCAGAAACTGCCCAAGGGGTTTCAAACGTCAGAGTTTCTTCTGGAGCATGGTTTAATAGATATGATAGTGTCGAGGCAGGATTTGAAACAGAGATTGAGTTTATTGATTGAGTATTTAAGTTAGCTATCCTGATAATTTCCACTTTTTTAAAACTTCATAGATTGGCCCCTGAAGCGAAAGAGTGCTTTTAAAAAGTGCAATTTCACAAACAGGGATTTCATCAAACTGCAGCGGG
>CAZLTA010000140.1:0-4487 GCA_964562345.1 uncultured Planctomycetia bacterium | reverse complement strand
TGCATCTTTACAACGTTGACCATGCTAAACAGGGGAATAAAAATTGAAAATGCTATAAAACCTACTCCTAATCCCATTACTACCAATAATAACGGTTCCAGGACGGTAAAAACTTGGCTGATTGTTTTAGGAACCTCGTTGTCATAATATTCGGATACTTTGCTCACAGTTGTCTCGAGCGTGCCTGAGGTTTCTCCTACAGACACCATGCGGATAACCAAGGGAGGAAACTCTGCCGTATCTTTGAATGCGTTGGCAAGATTTTCGCCTATATTCACCTTATCACGCACTAAAGAAAGGTCTTTCTCTATTACTTTATTGCCAACCACATTATTACATAAATCCAATGCCCTTAAAACATCAATACCCGCCTTAAGCGACATAGAAAAAGTATGGGCAAATTTTGAAATACAAACTTTCCTTATCAAAATTCCAAAAATCGGAAGGTGCAGTTTAAGTTTATCGAATAAAAACCGCCCCTGTTTACTATTTATAAAAAGCGCAATCCCCCCTGCTAAAGAACCCAAACCCAGCAGAGCAAGCTTCCAGCTTGTTCTGATAAAATCGCTGAAACCGATTAACATCTTCGTCGTTATGGGCAAATCTATATTCATCCCTTTAAATATTCCGACAAATTTAGGAAAAACAAAAGTAACCAGCAAAATCACAGCTCCCCCAATTGCTATAAAAAGAATCGCCGGATACATCATAGCCTGTTTAACCTGGCCTCTTAATGACGCCTGCCACTCCAGATATTTGGCAAGATATTTTAAAACCTCAGCCAGGTTGCCTGTTGTCTCCCCGCTTCTTACCGTCCCTACATACAGAGAATCGAAAATCTTGGGATAAGATTTCAAAGACTCCTCGAAAGAAAACCCTTTCTCTATCATAGAGTAAATATCATAGACCACAACCCCAAGATTCGGGTCTTCCGGCGTATTGGAAAGGTCATAGAGAGAGCTCATCAATGGAACTCCGCTGTCAAGATATGTCCCCAGCTGATAAGTAAAGGTGATTAAAGAATTCCTTCTAATAGTGGTGACTTTCCGGGGTTGAAATAGCTGTGTCCTTTTGACAGCTTCCTGGACTGAAACTAATGTCTTACCGCTTTCTGAAATTATCCGCTCTACTTCTGATTCGCTATCGGCTTTAATTTTCCCTTTAACGTATTTGCCCTTGCTGTCTACCGCTTTATAAACATAATTAGCCATGGTTTATTAATATACTTTTATTGGTTATATTCCCAAATCCCACTCTATAGTAAATTAACGAACTCCTCTTTATTAAATATTTCCGTGCATTTATACAGCAAGCTGTTATGAATCCGGGCCTTCTGCCACATAAACATCAATGGCAGTGGCATCGGGAGAACGAACATTACCTGATGAAGTAGTGCCGTCATCAAGCAGATTATCAACTTCCGTACGAACAGAACTCGAAAGAGCCGTTGACCCCTGGTCTATGGAAACATATACTTCATTACCGGCTGTCCCGTCATGATTAAAATTCGCATAAGTTCCGTAATTGTAATCATACTCGCCGTTCCATGGATTTTCAGCAGGCCAGGCATCGATATAATCAGGAACAAGTCCGGGATCTGCTCCGGCAGCAACTTCAGCAGGAAAGTACCCGTTATAACCGTAATATGACATAACTGCTTTTTTAATAATATTAACATCCGATGCCGCCTTAGAAACCCGCCCGGCCTGAATAACATCATTTATCCTCACTACCGCAGTAGCCGCGAGAATACCCATAATAACTATCACCATGACCATTTCTATCAGAGTCCAGGAACGTTGGGATGTTTTAGCATTATAATGTTTATATTTCATACGCTACAAATCTTCTTCATTAAATCTTTTAACTATTGTCTCCATCAAGTTATGATAATATTGCTTTATTTCGTTAAAAATAACCTGAGCAACTTTCTCCCTATATGTATGGGCTGTTTCATTCCTTCTATCAGTCATATCCAGACATTTTAAAGTTTCTTCTTCTTTTAAAAGCCCAATAGAGAAAATTTCCCGAAAACAGGATTTAGGAGAATTTACAATCAAGCCTTCTTTTTCCTTGAGATATTCCCTTAAGAATTTCCAAAATGCTTCGAAAGTATATTCAAATCTCTGGATAGCAGCATCCCTCACTATTATTGAAAACGGCTCTTTGAAAATTTCTCCCAGGGTATCTATTGCTCTTAAACAATCCCTGTATTTTAATTTTAATTTTTCCATACTAAACCTTCTTTTATAACCCTGTTTTTAAAATCAGGGGATACTTCATCCAGGTTTACTAATTCAACCTTATAGGGAATATTTATATTTTCTAACTTCTCTCTTAATAGAACAAGTTTGGTTTTATCAAATTTACCCTTTGGAATTACTCCGATATCAACATCTGAGGCTATATGGTTATCACATCTGGCCCGGGAACCAAAAAGGATTATTTTAACATCATCCTGTTTAAAAAAATCTTCTATAAACTCTCTAAGTTTCTCAATAGGCTTATTGCTCATATAATTTCCTATAGTAATACAACACTGTACTATCTACAGTCCCTCCCATAGTAGCAAGTTTTTCAAACTCGGTGCAGCCTACAACTGCATAGTATGCAGCAGAAGCACCGGCTCTTTCATAGGCATAATTGTAAGTGGCATTATTTTTGGGGTCCTCTATCGTCTGAGTAATATAATTGCCGTCTGTAAGCTCACTAAGGAAACCCGCATTATTACTGTGTTCCCAGGAAACCTTTGGGTAGAAGCCATTATCTAAGAAATATGTCTGCAGAGCACTGGCAAGGCTGTCAACATCGGCAATACGCTTTGTATCCCGCCCTTTTTCAATGGTCGCTACTATCTGAGGGGTAATAACACCGGCAAGAAGCCCCATAATTACAATTACCGCGACAAGTTCAACCAAAGTAAAAGCTTTTTTCATTTTTTTTAATCTCCGTCATTGTAAACAACAATATAAATATCGTCATCTAAAGTAGTAGGGCCTGTTGTTTCAGGACTTGTTATATCCTTTGTCTTATCCGCCCCCTTAGATAAAAGGTATGATATCGGTTTAGCGGCTGTACCATCATTATCGGCATATATATACGATTCTCCCCAGGGGTCGGTAAGAACGGACTTGTCTATATACGGCCCGTTCCAGCCACCAGGTGCATTGTCGGATAAAAGGTCTGTCATAATAGCGGAGGTAATCGCTGCCTCAGTGAATTCAGCACCATTGGGAGGAAGTTCTCCAGTATCATCCTTATATGCCAGCATAGCAGATTTTATATGTTCCAGTTCCGCCATAGCCTTGGAATTTCTTGCTTCAGTAATTACTCTGTTAACCTGGGGGAGCAGAATCCCGCTTAATGCAATAATTACAGACATTACAACTATTAATTCCATTAACGTAAAAGACTTTTCTCTGTTCACTTTTCTCTGTTCACTGTTCACTTTATTATACAACTATGTCCTGGGTTACCCTAAACATTTCTTCAACTGTCGTCATCCCCTGAACAACCTTGATTAAACAATCATCTCTCAATGTTTTCATTCCTTCTCCTCTGGCAACTTTATCAATATCAATTGAAGGAGCACGGGAAACTATTAACTCCTGAATTCTGGGAGTAACTCTGAGAATAGAAAATATCCCGATTCTGCCCTTATAACCCGTTCCTTTACATAAAGGGCACCCCTTGCCTTTATAAAAAGTTAAATCTTTTTTGTTTCCGGTTAAACCAAGTTCATCGATTACAACCTGAGCAGGATGATACTCTTCTTTGCATTTTTCACAAACTACCCTCACCAAACGCTGGGCAATGACACCGATAATTGAACTGGATGCCAGAAATGTTTCCACTCCCATATCGACGAAACGAGCAAAAGCGCTCGCCGCATCATTGGTATGCAGAGTTGAAAATACCAGATGGCCTGTCAATGCGGCATGAACAGATATTTCAGCCGTCTCAAGGTCTCTTATTTCACCTACCATTATTATATCGGGGTCCTGCCTTAATATAGCCCGCAATCCCGCCGCATAAGTAAGGCCTATTTGAGGATTAACCTGGGTTTGCCTGATCAAAGGTATTTGATATTCAATGGGTTCCTCCATTGTCATGATATTTCTGTCTTCGGTATTTACCCTGTTAAGAGCAGAATATAGAGTAGTTGTTTTCCCGCTTCCCGTAGGGCCTGTTACCATAATCATACCGTGAGGCCTGCGGATTAAATCCACGAATGTACCAAAATCCTCTTTTGAAAAACCCAGGCTTTCTATCCCCATCATTATGCTGGACTTATCCAGTATTCTCATAACAACATTTTCCCCGAACAAAGTCGGCTGGGCTGCAACACGCAAGTCTATAGACTTATTGCCTACCTCCATTTTTATTCTCCCGTCCTGAGGAAGCCTTCTCTCGGCTATATCTAAATCAGACATAATTTTAATACGGGAGGTAATCGGCATCTGCAGAAATTTCGGTAAAGATACAAC
>CAZLTA010000139.1:0-4520 GCA_964562345.1 uncultured Planctomycetia bacterium | reverse complement strand
ATTATTTCAGTAGCTTTCCCTTGCAAAAAAATATCCGTAATAGTATTTGTAAAATTAGAAGGTGAAATATTTATTTCAATTATTTTCCCCTTGTTTTTATTTGCTTCATAAGGAATTAATGATGCAGGCATTATTTCTCCTGTTGTTCCGATGATAATAAAAACACCGGCATTTTTTGTTTCAGCAAAGGAGAGTCTGTTTGCAGGCTCAGGAATAGGTTCACCAAAAAAAACAAAATCCGGCTTAAGAACCGTTTTACAATATGGGCACCTTGGCGGCAAAGAAGATAAATCAATGTTCTTTGCTAAAAATGATTTGGAACAAGTCTCGCATATCAAATACCGGGAATTACCATGGAATTCATATACTTCTTTGCTTCCGGCAATTTGGTGCAAATTATCTATATTTTGCGTGATAATGGAATGTAATAACCCTGTTTTTTCCATTTCTGCAAGCGCAAAATGAGCAGCATTGGGTTTAGCCTGCCCGAAAAAATCATAAAAAATTTCTTTAATCAATTCCCATGATTTTCTGGGATATTTATTAAAATAATCTATATCAAGAAAGACGGGGTCGAATTTACTCCATAAGCCCTCTTCCCCCCGGAAGGGAGGGATCCCGCTTTCCACGGATATTCCTGCTCCGGTAAATGCAACAGTACGCGATGAATGTCGTATCAGCTCTACTGCCTCTTCCAGTTTACGTGTTAAACTATTCATCGTTGAAAACACTATTTAAAGCCTCTTGAATATCCCCTTTCCTGAAAAAGAGCTTCATTCCTCTTTCACGCAGCCTTTCTATCCCTTTTTTCCCGATAAATGCAGCTATAATTATCTCACAATCATTAATTACAATATTCACCCGAAATTTTATTCCAGCCATGGATCCATATCCAAATTTGTTGACCCGAATATATCCCTGTTTTGATATTCCAATATTTTTTTTATCTGTTCCATATACGCAATTGCCCTTTCGTTCCTGTCATCTTTCTCAACTATTTTCTGTAAATAATTTATTGCCTCACCAAATTTTTCTTCATTGATAAGTTTATTTACTGCAATTTCAAAATCTTCTTTTTTATCTCGCGCATCCATACTTAATGATTCTTAATTATGGTTACTTAAAAAAAGTTGAATCGTTAATAAAATCCTCATCATGATGTCCCAGTTCTTTTTCCATATATTCATTCTGAATACTTTTCACACAATCGACAGAAGGGAGGTATGGCTTTAGATCCAAAACAGGAGTTCCGTTAAAAGCATCGATCCCTGAGACATACAAAATACCATCTTCTATCTTTTCAAGTTTTACAATGGAAAATCCTATTGGATTGGGCCGTTTGGGACTGCGTGTGGAAAACAGGCCAAAATCATGTTCTTCGGTTGATGCCGGCGGATTTACAGTGGGTTCCCATCGCTCCACTTCGCTGAAATGGAAAAGCACTATAATGTATTCGAAGAAACCCAGGGTTTTTAAAGCGCTGCGATATGGAGGGAAGATTTCAATCGTTCCCCTGGTTTCGGGCATTAATATACCCTGGCGGGGAGCTCCTGTTTCTGGTGTAAATGAAGTATGAAAAACCCCGATGGGTTTGTAAATTATTTGTTGAATTGTATCCTGTCCACTCATGCTATAAACTATTAAGCTGTTAACAATCAGGAATAAAAATATTCTTTTTAACATTTGCTATTGTTTTACGGCTATTAATAACCTTACATACTTTTTCAAATAAAAATGCTCACTGAAACTTTCAAAACCATAACCCTTCAGAATCTCTTTCCAGTCGCGTTTAATATAATCAAAAGCATATATGCACTCTACCTTCTTAAATATAAAGCGGTGAAGACCAGGCATTTTATCCATGTCGAATTCGGCAAAATCGAGAATGAAAAATACACCGTCAGGTTTCAGTTGATTAAAAGCATTTTTTATCACAGTATCCCTTACTTCATGCGGAAAACCGTGTATTACAAAACTTATAAAAACTTTATCGTAACTCTTTTGCAAATCAAGCGGCTGATCGATTCGCCTGTTGATAAACTCAACCCTGTTATCATTTTTGAACCTTTTACTGAATTGCTTTTCCATATCTTCAGAAATATCCAGGCCGGTTATCCTGCCTTTACCGTTAAGATAAGCAGACATCAGTCCTGCATTCCTGCCTGTTCCGCAGCCTAAATCAAGAATTTGATCATCGGGGTGGATCTCCATATCACGAATCACCTTTTTTATAAAACTTCTGTACATTCCAAGGGAACCGACGTTCAATACCTTATCGTAATTTTTAGCAGTGAAAGGATTCAGCTCGACACCCGAATCAGGATAAATTTTTGTACTCATATCATTTTATTCTTTGTTAATATTCAGTTTTAAAGAGACATATAGAAAGATACCGGCGCTTGCAAGATTTGTTACAAAATAATGTTATTCCTCAATCATCTTTTCGGATAATTGTTTTTAATATTCCATTCTTAATAGTAAATAGTTTATGCTCTTCCGGATTGTTAGCAATTTCATCCTCAATCCATTTAATGTGCTTTTTCAGAATGAGACCAACATCTTTCGCCGTCTCTTTATAAACAATAACCGGTATGAAGTACCTGTTAACCATTTGTATGTTTTTGCCGAATTTTCTTGATACCAGAACTTTAATATTAAGGTTTTGAAGTAAATCAATTATTGCTTTGCCCTTTTTCTGCAAGCCGTGCCTCTGTTTCTCGTCAAGATTTATAAAGGTGTTGATTTCTTCTTTCAGGAAATGCAATTCATTTATACTCCATTCATAGATTAAATATTTATCGGCCTCGCCGAAATGTTTTAATTCAAAATGGCCGTCATGATTAACTGCATACGCAAAACGTATTGGTTTGTTATTCATCTTTTTTTGCTTTAATTACAACGAAACTACCTTTGCTGCTTCCATTTTCAGGTTGCTGGATTTCCTTTACCCCGTCAAGTGCACCAAAAAGGGTCTGGCAGGTTTGTTTAATTATAAAACCGTTGCCCCACAAAAATTTATAAATATCCTCCGTGCTGAAAAAGTTGGCATCTCTGTAAAAGATACTTTTTTCTTTTTCCTGAAGATATACTTTACCAACAGGGCTGTTTTTATCCACAAAAGCCACAATTGCCTCTCCTCCGGGTTTTAATACCCTGTTTATTTCCTGAAAGGTTTTATGTACATCATCAACAAAGCAAATAGTGGTTACCATTAAGACAAAATCAATGCTGCCATTTTCGTAAGGAAGATTTTCTGCAATGCCGTCTATTGCATTGATCCCTCTTTCAACAGCTTTGACCCTCATAGTTGCTGAAGGGTCGCAACCTTCCTTAATTTCAAGGGCAGAAGCAAAAAGACCGCTGCCCACACCAATCTCTACTCCCCTTCCTTTTGAAGGCAGTACCATACGTATGGCTTCTATTTCTGATTTGAACGCAAAATAATGATCGTCAAACCATTGTTCGTAGTCAGAAAGGTAATGATCAAAGGGTTCCGTTTTTGCCATAGATTCACAGGTTAAATTTGATAAAATTCATATTTAAAGCGAATTCCATTGTGAATTCGTTAACATCTGACAATTCAATGTACTGAGATTTATGTAATATTTTATCAATTTTCTCACCAAACTCATCTGACTTTAAATATTGAAGTGCACCAATAACCGCACTATTACCAACAGGATATATTTTATCTCCGAGTTCATATGGTAATAAGCCGATTTGTATTGCTGAATTTATATTAATATAGTTACCAAAACCACCGGCTAAATACAAAGCATCTATATTGTGATAAGACAATCCTGCTCTGTTCATTAAAATCTTAATTCCTGAATAAATTGCAGATTTGGTTAATTGAATTTCACGAATATCCTGCTGGGTTACCTGTATGTTGTTCTCATGATGAATAACAAATGTTTCTTTCAGCAAGCCGGTTTCGTCTATTAAATCGTTCACTATCAGGTATGCTACAATATCAACAATACCTGAGCCACAGATACCCCCGGGTTCAGAGTTCCCGATAACCTGATAATCTTTTTGACTCGTAAAACCAGATATTGCACCATATACAGCCTCCATCCCGCACGATAAATTTGCTCCTTCAAATGCAGGACCTGCAGCCGTGGCACAGGTAATTATTTTGTCACCCGTAATGAGCGCTATTTCACCATTTGTCCCAATATCAATAAAAAGATAATTCTTCTGTGGTACTTTTAATGCAGCCAATCCGGCAACAATATCAGCGCCGACAAAAGCCGAGATACAAGGCAAAGTAACAACTTCCGCATCGGCGTTTATATTTAATCCTGCTGATTGACCTTTTCTTATCTGTTTTTCAATAAAAACAGGCTTAAAAGGAGCCAGAGCAATTGAAAGAGGATCTTCCCCCAGAAATACATGTAACATCGTTGTATTACCGGCGATTACTATTTTTTCAAAATTCGCGGGATTAATCTCCTGTTTTTGTTTGAAAATATCGAGTTCCTTATTGATAGCGTCAACTATTAACTTTTTTAACTCTG
>CAZLTA010000138.1:0-4531 GCA_964562345.1 uncultured Planctomycetia bacterium | reverse complement strand
TTCATCCCATGTGGAATTTCGTAAATTGCAGGCTCATTAGAATTGGTATCTTCCGTTTCGAAAGATGTGCTAAAATTCTTGAAATAATTTTAGCATTCTTAGCGGAGTAATTCGCACAAATGACTTATGTCGCACTGTGCGCTCCATAAGTCATGTGCTCATTTCCCGTAAGGGATAATTCGCCTAGGCAATTTACGTTCATCCCATGTGGAATTTCGTAAATTGCAGGCTCATTAGAATTGGTATCTTCCGCTTCGAAAGATGTACTAAAATTCTTGAAATAATTTTAGCACTCTCAGCGGAGTAATTCGCCTAGGCAATTTACGTTCATCCCATGTGGAATTTCGTAAATTGCAGGCTCATTAGGAGGTAAAAATGAAAAGGGCAATTTTATATTTATTTGCTGTCTGCCTGCTGTCTGATTTAAGCGGGTGTGCTTTAAGAAAAAAGTTTGTGCGTAAGAAGAAAAAAGAGGAAGCGGAGAAATCGGCTGTAATTCTTGCGCTGGAGGATTACGATAAAATAGCAGACTACCACGATCTTTATAAAAAGCATTTCCTGCTCTGGCAGTACTGGTGTGATGAACTAATTTCAAGCCTTAAGTTGAATTACAAAAAACAGAAGGAATGTGCGGCCCAGTCGCTGGAGAATCTTGTTTCTCTTGAGAAATATGTTTTAAGCTCCAAACAAGAACCTCTGGGCACCTATATTCAGAGGTTTGAGAAAATCAAGCTTGAGATTGACCGCAGGAAAATAACAAATGATATCGAAAAAGCAAGAACTGTGCGTGAGATTGAGAAGCTGGAAAGGCTGGTTGATAAGGAGTACCGCTATTCTGAAATCAAGCCTTTTATCACAAAGCCGGTTTCAAAATAAAGGGTGTGTTTTATTTAATCAATTTATATTTTTTAATTAAAGAAGAGATATTCTTTGCAATAAGAGCATATCCTTTTCTGTTTGGGTGCCATCTATCTTCGGAAATATAACTGTATATATCCGGGATATCTTGAAAAACAGCACAGTTATCAAGCAGGGGGAGGCTATATTCTTGAGCTATTTTCATGTGGACTTTACGCAAAAATTTACAATTGATAGGATAAGAGCAAAGTATTACCGAAATATTGTTTGCACGGCATATTTTTACCATTTCTGAAATATCATATTCTGCTACTGTGGAAGCGATTTTGTTAAGTTTGTCTTGGTATGCCTCCTCATCCCAGAAGCTTTTTATTCTGTTATCGGCGGATCGGTTCCATTTTTCTTCATATAAGTGCAGGTAGAATCTAAGCAGTTTTATTAACTTCCAAATTCTGAATTTATTCAGGAAGGCCAAGGTTTTTAATGTGTACTTTAAAACGGCTGTATTTTTATTGAATACAAAAATATTAGACCTATCTAAATTCCAGAAGTTATTCACTCCTGTCATAATTATAATTATTTGAGGCTGGTATTTTTTAATATAATGAGGCAGCTTGAGGAGGATTTCTGAAGTATTCTGACCGATAGATGAATCGAAATAACAGCGGATTTTTTTATTGGGGAATTGTTCTCCCAGCATAGTTTCTAATTGTTTGGGGTAGTTATCTCTTGTGGGGTTTTCTGCTCCTATCCCCCAAGTTGTAGATTCTCCGATACAAAAGATGTTGTAATCAGCTGTTGTTTTCTCAGGTAGTTTATAACGTATCTTATATCCCAAGCCCAGCATTCTTAGCGTTAATTCGATAAAAACCAAGCTTATCGCCAATCCGAAAAGAATAAGAAAACACTTTTTTTTCATAACATGGAGGTATAAGTATTACATTATTATCATAGCCGAGTTTGCAGTCAAGAATTATTCTTAAGCCCGAAGAACCGGTAAGTCAAAAAATTTCAGCCAGGGCCATTGTTTTTTATGTTAAAATAATAGACAATGAAGATAATTTTACCCCGGGATATAATTTTTTCTCCTTATGTTTACAAAGAAATCCCCCGTATTTTAAAAGAACACGGTAAGAAAGTTTTTTTAGTTACCGGCGAGCATGCATTTTCAAAAAACTTCTGGGGGAAGGATATTTTAAATTTACTCCGGAAGAATAAAATAAAGTTTTTCCATTACGATAAGGTTAAACCCGAGCCGCATTGTGCTTTGGTAGAATACGGCATTGAAAGTGCAAAGGAAAACAGGTGTGAGGTTATTCTGGGCATCGGCGGGGGAAGCGTAATAGACGTATCTAAGGCAATCGCCGGGTTGTTCAATGAAGAATTTAATTCGGTTTCAGAATATCTTTACGGCAGAAAAATAGCAGCTCAAGGACTGCCTTTTATTGCGGTTTCAACTACTTCAGGAAGCGGTTCTGAGGTAACGAAAAATTCTGTTTTAAAAGACAGCGTGCGGGCTATTAAAACAAGTATCAGGGATTTAAAGCTCCTGCCGCAGACTGCGCTGATTGACCCTGTTTTAACTTTAACTTTGCCCAAAAAAAATACTCTTCATACAGCATTGGATGCTTTAACTCATGCTGTGGAATCTTACGTGTCTTTGGAAAGCAGCTCTTTAACAGAAGCTCTATCTTTTAAATCAATAGAGCTTATTTATAATAATTTGCCCCATGTCTTATCTAAGTTGAAGAATTTAAAATTAAGAGAATATTTAAGCTATGCCAGTTTGATGGCAGGTATTTCTTTCTCCAATGCCGGATTGGGATTAGCCCATGCCTTATCCCATCCTATAGGTGTTTTATTCGGGCTCCCTCACGGTTTGGTCAATGCTGTTTTGCTTCCCCATGTTGCAGAATTTAATTACGAAGTGTGTTCTTCCAAATTCGATAGTGTAACTAAAACTCTTATGCCCAAAAAAGGTAGGATGAAATTTTATAATTTATTGAGAGATTTTAACAGCAAGCTTAAAGTGCCTCTTAAATTTTCGCAGTTGGGTTTGATTTTGGATAAAACAGCCGAGGATAAAATAGTTGATAAAGTAAAGTATTCAGGAACTTTGAAATGTAATCCCCGCAGGGTGAGTGAAGAAGATATCCGGGTTATTTTGAAAAAAGCATGGTAAAAGTAGAGAAAGTTATAGTCGGGGCAATTGAAACAAACTGTTACATTGTCTGGAAGGAGGATAAATCAAGCGCTGTTGTTATAGACCCCGGCGCAGATGCCGGTGTAATAATCCGGGTTTTGAATAAATACCGCCTCTCGCCTGAAGCTGTACTTTTAACCCATGGCCATGGCGACCATATCGGAGCCTGCAATGAGCTGGGGCTGGATGTTTATGTTCATAAGGGAGATTTGGATTTTTTGAGCAATCCGGAATTAAACCTTTCAGCTTCTGTATTCCTGCCTGTAACTGTAAATCAGACTGTCCATCCGTTTAAGGAGGAAGAGGAACTGCGGTTTGAAAAATCCGGGCTTGTTTTTAAGGTCATACCTACCCCGGGGCATACTCCGGGAGGGTGCTGTTTCTTGATAGAAAATTTTCTGTTTGCGGGGGATACTCTTTTTAGAGAAAGTGTCGGCAGAACGGATCTTCCTGCTTCCTCGTTTGATGGTCTTATTAATTTCATTAAAGAAAAAATTCTTGTTTTACCTGATGAGGTAATAGTTTATCCCGGCCATGGCGAAAGTACAACTATAGGAAAAGAGAAGAAATCTAACCCTTTCCTGAGCTAATATGGATAGAGAATATCTTTTAAAAGATTTCCTGTCTTATCTAAGTCTGGAGCGGGGGTTGAGTGAGAATACTTCCCGGGCATACCGCGTTGATATCAGGAAGTTCTACTGTTTTCTTGATGAAAAAAAGGCAGAGCTTGAAAACTTAAAAAGGGATTTAATATCTGATTATTTGTGGGACCAGAGAGAAAAAGGGAAAGAAAGTTCTACTGTTGCACGGAATCTTGTTTCTGTAAAAATGTTCTTCAGGTTTTTAAACCGCGAGGGATATGTTAAAGAAGACCCTACCGAGGCAATGGAATCGCCCAAGCTGTGGCAGAGGCTGCCTGAGGTTTTATCGGTCTTGGAGGTGGGAAGGATACTCGATATAATCGGGGGAGAAAAGTATCCTCTTATCCGCGATAAGGCAATGCTGGAGATGCTTTATGCCAGCGGATTGAGAATTTCAGAGCTTGTAAATCTAAGGGTGAACGATATTAATTTAGAGATAGGTTTTGTTAAATGCCGCGGTAAGGGAGGGAAGGAAAGAATTGTACCCACAGGCGGAAAAGCGATTGCAGAGGTTAAAAAATATCTCACCCAAAGCAGGCCCCGTTATTTAAAGACGGAGACGGACTGCCTTTTTTTAAACAGGTCGGGTAAAAAGATATCCCGTCAGTCATGCTGGAAAATCATGAAAAAATATGCCCGGCTTGCCGGAATTAAAAAATCCATCAGCCCGCATACCTTAAGGCATTCTTTTGCAACGCACCTCTTAGAGCGGGGCGCTGATTTAAGGTCTGTACAAGAAATGCTCGGCCATGCTAATATTTCTACAACCCAGATTTATACTCATATAGACAGAGAGTATCTGAAACAAGTTCATAAAAAATATCATCCG
>CAZLTA010000137.1:0-4534 GCA_964562345.1 uncultured Planctomycetia bacterium | reverse complement strand
TGGAGCTCTTTCCATAGGGTGGTATTTAAGATTAGTGCTTTCAAAAATATTAGAGGAATAGTCAAATTTTATTTAAAAAGCGTAGAACCGTTGGAATTATACTGCAGTCCGGTCAATATTGATCCTTTAAATCCAATCTTCCCGATTTCTTATCCTATACAATATAGCGCCAAACTTGCGAAAGCTGTAGGTCTTTATCATACCCAGGGGATGCCGCATGATACCTGGGCATTTGTAGAAGGCAGGTTGGATGAAAAAGCATTCTTGCAGCATGTAGATGATATTTTGAGTGAGAAGGTAAAAATATTAAACAAAGCTCTTAAAGAATTCCATTCCGGGGTTTTGTTTTTTTATGTAGATACTTTAGATATTGTGCAGCATTTGTTCTGGAGGCAGATGAAAGAGAATAACTCTCAAAGGATATATGATTATTATATTAAAATGGACCAAATCCTGGCGAATATTCTGGGTAAAATAGATAAGGATACCACCTTTATTGTTCTATCAGACCATGGTTTTAAATCTTTTGATTATACTGTTGATTTGAATTACTGGTTGTATAAACACGGTTATCTGGTTATGAAAGAAGGTATTAATACAAGTGATGGATTTTTTAAAGGAGTAGATTGGAACAAAACTCAAGCTTATGCTTTGGGTTTTGGTTCGATATATATAAATAAGTTTGGAAGAGAAAAGTTTGGTGTTGTTATGGATGAAGATTATAAAAGAATAAAAACGGAAATTAAGAATAAATTGCTTGAAATGGTTAGTCCCGATAGTAAAGAGAGTGTTATTTCTAATGTTTATGCCAATGATGAAGTTTTCTCCGGCACTTATAAATATTTGGCCCCGGATTTATATGCAGGTTTCTATCCTGGATATAGAGTGAGCTGGCAGACAGCTTTAGGCGGCCTTTCGGATAATTTGATAGCGCCCAATACCAAACTTTGGAGCGGAACACATTTAATAGACCCGGAATTTGTTCCGGGAGTTATATTCTCAAATCAAAAATTGCACCTTAATAGCCCGGCGATTGTTGATGTTGCTCCTTTGGTAACAAATATGTATCAATAGTGCTTATAGTTAGTTGAGGGAGATTACTATAGTTTTTCTGTAACGACTACAGAATCATACTTGAATGGTGTCTTCTTTAATTTAATAAAATTCCTGCACCGCTATAATTTAACTTTGCCATAATTTGTAACTATTAACTAAGATTTTATTACCATACCGAGTTTATAATCCCTGCTGCACAGCTATTACCGTCTCTAACCAGAACAAACCTGCCTAGTTCCCGGATATCGTTGAAATTGGCTGTTACAATCGGTTTTTCTGTTTTGATAATTACTTCTGCCATATCAAGATTCTCTAAAACATTTGCATCTTCCTCAATCGTCTTGAGAGTGGAAGAATCGATTCTTTTGTTTATTTTTTCTATCCTGCAAGCCGCCTCCTGTGTTGAGCAGCGCATAATCATTTCTTTATTTTTATCAAATCTTTCATCCTCCATCCAGAAAACAGTGGCGGAGAATTTATCTCTTAACAAAGGAGTTTTATCCGGCGAATAGATTATATCTCCTCTATTTACAGACAGCTGTTTAACTAAAGTAATGCCGATACTTTCGCAGGAATAAGCCCTTACTGCCTTTCGGGGATATTTTTCAATAGACTTAATTTTTGTCGTTTCCCCAGACGGTAAAATTTTTATGGTTTGAGACCTTTTAAGAGAGCCTGAAATTATTCTTCCCGCAATAACAGCTTTGCCGTCTATATTGTAAACATCCTGGACAGGGAAGATTAAGGTTTTATTGTTAAATGGCTTGTGCTTAAAACCCGCCAGACTTTTTAAAAAAGGCACTCCTTTATACCAGCTCATTTTTTTAGAATGGCGGATGATATTCTCACCGTCAAGAGCGGAAACGGGGATATAATGAACTGCCGGCATATTAATAGATGTAAAAAACCTATTAATCTCGTCTTTAACAGTTAAAAATTGCGCCTGCTTATAATTTACCAGGTCCATCTTGTTTAAAACAACAATGGCCTCCTTAAACCCCAATAAAGACAAAAGATAAGCATGTCTTTTGGTTTGCTCTTTAAGGGACTCAACTACATCAACAATTAAAACAGCAGAATCTGCCTGAGAGGCGCCGGTAATCATATTCTTAACAAATTCAACATGCCCCGGAGCATCTATGATTACATAATTTATTCCTCCAGATTTAAAAAATACCTGGGTTGTATCAATCGTAATGCCTCCTTCACGTTCTTCTTTTAAATGGTCCAGAAAATAGGCAAATTGCGTATCTCGGCCCATATCTTGAGACACTTTCCTTACCTCTTTGATTTTATCGTAAGCTAAAGAGCCGGTGTCATAAAGGAGCCTGCCGATAAGAGTAGATTTGCCGTGGTCAACGTGCCCGGCAATGACAAATTTAATATTCCGTTTTTTCATATCAGACTGCTTAAGGTCTTAACTATCGTAATTATGCCCAAAAATATCGTAAGAGCTGCAATTGCCAATTTTAAATTCCGGACGCTTATTCTTTTTACGCTTTTAGCGGAAAAAGGGACTGCAATAACAGCTCCGGTAATAATATACGGCGCCAGAGTCCAATCGATGCCATTTTTAACCGTCAACAAATAAGTTATAATACCTACAAAACAAGTTAAACCTTCAGCCAGAGAGGTAATCCCTACGGCATTCTTACTTTCAACTCCGGATAAAATCTGTCCTCCCATAACCACCGGGCCGTATCCTCCGCCGCTTATTCCTTTATTAAAAGATGCAATTAAACCGAGTGATGTAATCTTGCTCCAGGAAAAACTATATTTTTTATTTAAAGTTATAAGAATAATTATTCCCATTACAAAAACCAGGCATCCAATATACATTTTCAGCCAAAATTTAGGGATATTGACAGCTACAAAAACCGCAGCAATAGTCCCTATAATACTGCAGGCAGCCAGAATTAAAGCAATTTTTAAATGATGAGATATTCCGTTTTTAAAAAACCTGAGATTAACATTGCCTTCCCGATGATGCAGGGAAGCTGCCAGCAGTCCTGTTATAAGCTCGGATAATAAAATAACAGGGACAATCTGCAGGGGTTTAAAACCAAAGAGTAAAAGTATAGGCGCCAAAGCAGTCCCATAGCCCATGCCAAGAGTTGAATCTACATACTCACAAATAAAAGCTAATAAGATCAGGATTATTATTATGACTAAATTAAGTTCTATCATTTACATATATCCCAGAGAACGTAATTTTTGCATAGTGTAATCATCTTCTTTGTCCTGGGTCCGGCCGGAACGTTCGGATATTTTAGATGTTTTAAGTTCTTTAATAATTTTATTTATAGTATTAGCATATGATGCTATAGGCTCGCAGCAGCATTCACAGCCTATGCTTCTGTAACGCTGTCCATTTTTAGCGAAATATAGAGAAACTACAGGGATTTTTTCTTTTTTAATATATTCCCAGACATCAATTTCCCGCCATCCCAGCAGAGGATGAATTCTTGAATGTTCACCGTTGTTTGTCCCGGTTTTATGCTGCTCCCATACCTCAAGAGGCTGGTTTTTATAATCCCATCTAAAACTTTTGTCTCTGGGGGAAAAGATTCTTTCTTTGGCGCGGATTCCGTGCTCATCACGCCTGATAGCAAGGTATAAAGCGGAAAATCCGTATTCTGCAATTATTTTCTTTAAGGCGTTGGTCTTAAGCTCACTGCAGCATTCAAATTTTCCTTTATCTGGACTGATTCCTTGAGCTAAAGCTTCTTTATTCTCGGCAACAATTAAATTAAGATTCCATTCTTTCATATATTTATCGCGGAACTCATATATTTCTTTAAATTTAAAAGAAGTATCAATATGAATAACGGGAAAAGGAATTTTGCCGAAAAATGCTTTTCTAATCAGCCAAAGAAGAGTTGTCGAATCCTTGCCCATACTCCAGAGCATTGCAGCTTTTTCAAACTGTGCGTATGCCTCGCGTATAATATAGATACTTTGATTTTCTAAATTTTCCAGATAGTTCATATTTTTATAGTTTAATAATATCAGAAATGCAGTTTAAACCCTAATTCTAAAACAGAATCTCTGTGTTTAAAAATAAGTCTAATTCCTCTAAGTTTTTTTCACCATTAGAAAGAGTGAAAAAAATCTGTTATCAAAGGTTATTCCCAATTAATAAGAAAAATATATCTTACTCTATCTGCAGCGGAAAATATACTGAAAGCAAGAGTAGAAGTGGCAGATGTTTTATATTTTAGGTATTTTTTCTGTAAATTCTTCTATGCTTTAAAATTGACATTTTATAAAGTTCAGGGATAATAAATAACGATGGTTATTTTACTTATAACATTAGGTGTGTTAATGGTTTTAGAAGCGTTTTTTGTTATTTTCCGCTCCGAGATTAATGCTATGAGTGTGATTACAAAGGTAAAGAGTGTCCATCTTTCCAATAAAGGTTAGACAATCAGTTGTATATTCCTGAAAATGAGCTTAGTAAGTTAATGAATGCTAAAAA
>CAZLTA010000136.1:0-4569 GCA_964562345.1 uncultured Planctomycetia bacterium | reverse complement strand
ATAATAGGCTAATTCTTTTCTTTTCCTGTTCCAGATATCTAAATATTTCAGTTTCACCCTTAATATAGCAGCCTGCATCGTATCCAGCCTGGAATTATAGCCGATTAATACGTGTTTATACTTTGATGCTCTGCCGTAATCACGGAGTTTTAAAATTCTGTTGTATAATTTCTCAGAATTCGTAACAATCATCCCTCCATCACCGTAGCAACCGAGGTTTTTTGTAGGATAAAAACTGAAACATCCGCAATCTCCAAAACTTCCGACTCTGGCTTGATTAATCTTAGCACCATGAGCCTGGGCACAATCTTCTATTACCTTAAGCTTATATTTTTTTGCTACCTTAAGAATATTTTCCATTGAAGCAGGATGGCCGTAAAGATGTACCGGGATAATGGCTTTTGTGCGGGAGGTAATCTTTCTTTCGATATCTTCCGGGTCTATTTCAAATGTATCCTCTTTGATATCGCAGAATACAGGCACAGCCTGAGTATACGAGACAGCCATGGCTGTTGCTATATATGTAAAGTCAGGAACGATAACCTCATCACCCCGGCCAATGCCTAAAGATAAAAGACCGATATGTAAAGCATCCGTACCGGAATTAACCCCCGCCGCAAATTTAACTCCGCAGTAAGAAGCGAATTCTTTTTCGAACTCTATAAGCTCCTTACCGAGAATAAAACTCCCTTTTTTAGATACAGAAGCAAATTTCTTGTCCAATTTGTTTTTTAATAAACCGTACTCCCGGCTGAAATCTATAAATTTTATTTTCATATTTCAGGTTTTATTAACATTAAATGTTTCTTGAATTCTTTAAATACATTATCAACACTAATTTCATTAAGACAAGCATAATTGCTGCAATCAGGCATTTTAAAATTCCTATAACACGGCCTGCAATTTAAATCCAAACTGATAACTCTGTGTTTACTATCTTCAGGATAAGGCCCGTAGACTCTTTCAGGAACAGGCCCAAAAATAGACAATGTCGGAACCGAAAGTGCAGCAGCGATATGTAACGGCCCGCCATCATTGGTGATAACTAAATCCGAAGAAGCTATCAATGCGGCAAATTCTAAAAGAGAAGTTTTACCCATATAATTTAAAACCGTACCGCACTCCGGGAAATCCCCCCAGGCATATTTATCTTTTTTATCTCCCAGAAGTAAAATTCCTGCATTCGTATCTCTTTTTATCAAATTCAATAACTCCTTATATTTTTTCTCCGGCCAGCGCTTTTTATAAGAGTCTTTGCCCCAGCTGGCACCTCCGCCAGGAATAAGAGATACAATGAAATCTGTTCTATCTTTCAATTTCGCAATTTCACTTTCAGCCCAGCTAAGGACATTTTCAGGCAGATGTAATTCAGTAAATTTATATTTGGGCTCTAAACCTAAAAGAGTAATTAAACCGTTATAATACTCTGTTACATGCTTTTCAGAATACCCTGATATTTTTATTCTTTTGTTTAAAAATATCCCTCTGTTTTTATAATTATACCCCAGCCTCTTTTTAATTCCTAAAAACCAGGAAACAAAACCAAACTCCTGCGCAAGGGAAAGGTCGAAAACAATATCAAACTTCATTTTTTTGATGCTCTTTAAAAAATTCCTGAATTCCAAAATTGTCTTCACACGGGATGCCTTATACATTTTTCTCCACTCGTCTTTCTCGTAAACATAGAGAGAATCTATATCAGGCTGGACATTTAAAACAGGATATGTTCTTCTATTGCAAAGATAGCCTATATGTAATTTGGGGAAATAAATCTTTAAATTTCGAATAAGAGGAAGGGTGAAAATTACATCCCCGATTCCAAAAGGATTTATTATTAAAATACGCATTACTTAACAGCAGCAACGCAAAATGTAAAATTAACAACTTTCAATCAATAAACTTAAAGCCCTTGGGAGATAATATATTTAACCAAATCTACTACCCTTGAAGAATATCCCCATTCATTGTCATACCAGCTGAGAAGTTTAACCTGCGTTTTATCTACCACCATAGTCATATCGGAATCTACAATAGATGAATGGCTGTCTCCGTTAAAATCCTTTGAGACAAGCGGTATATCCAGATATCTCAAAATGCCTTTAAGCTCACCCTCGGATGCTTCCTTCAATGCCTGATTGACATCTTCCTTAGTTGTTTCCTTCTCAACTTCAGCTACAAAATCAACCAGCGATACATTGGGTGTAGGAACTCTTACGGCCAGGCCGTCTAACTTCCCTTTCAGCTCCGGAATTACAAGTGCTGTGGCTTTGGCTGCACCTGTTGTTGTAGGTATCATTGATAAAGCTGCAGCACGGGCACGCCGCAAATCTTTATGAGGCAGGTCCAAAATCTTCTGGTCATTGGTATAAGAATGTATCGTTGTCATTAAACCATGTTTAATGCCGAAATTTTCAACCAGAACCTTAGCAATAGGTGCAATACAATTTGTAGTACAAGAAGCATTGGAAATGATATTATGTTTTTCAGGGTTATAACTCTTTTCATTTACCCCTAAAACAATCGTTATATCCTCTCCCTTTGCAGGGGCAGATATAATGACCTTTTTGCATCCTGCTGTGATATGTTTCTGAGCGCTTTCCCTGTCTCTGAAAACACCTGTAGATTCAACAACAATATCAACACCCATATCCCGCCAGGGAAGATCTGCAGGGTCTTTAACACTCAAAACTTTAATTTCCTTGCCGTTTACTATCAATACATTATCTTTAAAACTAACCTCAGCATCAAATTCCCCGAAATTAGAATCATATTTCAAAAGATGCGCTAAAGTTTTAATCGGAACTGGAAGGTCATTTATTGCCGCAACATCAAACTCTTTTGAACCTATACCCGCACGAAATACAAGCCTGCCTATCCTGCCGAAACCATTGATTCCAACTTTCACTGCCATAATTACACCTCCCTATTTAGTTAACACACACATTGCTATTTTTTGAAAAGAGAGTTTAACAATAAAGCTAAACTTTTGCAAGCAGAATTGTCATCCCTCCTTAAGATGTTTAAGAATATACTGCCTCATATATTCACAGGCAGAATAAACTGCCAACGCAGAAGTCCTGGGATTTTCCCGAGATGGGTAGTTTTTGCAAACAAACTGCAAATCTGAAATAGCAGATTTTACATCTATTACATGAGTAATATTTTTAGAGCCCTTGCAGGCATATATCTTTACATTTAAATCTTTAAGCCCTGAAGTTAAAAGAAGCGTAGCTGAAACATTTATGCTCTTGGGAAACCCTTTTACAGCATCTTTCACGCTTCCTTGAAATACCAGTTTTTTACCTTTAACATTTTTAAGATTTATTTTATTTTTTATAAGATAAGGCGAACCCAGAAGAGACCTGACAGGCTTATAGCTGGTTATACTCAAACTCTTAATCCCGGCTGACTTGACAGCTTTAATGGCATCCAAACCTGCGACAGCTCCGTGAGGGATTATAACCTCAATCCCGCTCTCCTCTGCATGCTTGAGAAAAATCCCGCTTCCCAAAAGACCTCCTGTGCTCATAAACAATATGTCTTTTTTATATCTCTTAATCAAAGGGATTAACTTCTTAGCACAGTTCACACTTGCTGCCTCCATTAAAAAATCGCTCTTTTCAACTATCTCTTCCAGAGATTTTACCTGCTGCAGCCATTTAAACTTTTTTCTCAACTGCTTCACTTTACCTTCGTCAATATCGTAAATAAATACAGCGTCCAGCCTCTCCCTGTACTTTAAAACTACATTCTTAATTACAGCCTCACCCATTGTGCCAATTCCAATAATTCCTATCTTCATGGTTTTAAAATTATATTATCTATTAGACGCACTTCTTTTATCCAGACAGCTACAGCCAGAAGCGAGGACTTTTTTATTTCAACAACCGGATTCAATAGATTTAAATCTACTATTTCGATATATTCTATACTAATTTTAGGCATTTTCAAGAGTATATTCTTAACTTTATTCTTTATCTTCCCTGCATTTTTAACACCATTTTTAAACAGAAACTCTGCAGTTCGTAATGACCGATAAATAATCAGAGCCTGCTTCTTCTCGTCTTCAGAAAGATATTTATTTCTGGAACTCAGAGCCAATCCGTCCTGCTCTCTTATGATTGGTAAAACCTTAATCTTTAAAGGCATATTTAAATTCTTAACCATCTGCTTAAGAATCACAGCCTGCTGAGTATCTTTTTGCCCCATATAAACTACATCCGGCTGTATTATATTGAACAATTTAGTGCAAACAGTCGCGACACCTTTAAAATGCCCCGGCCGAAACTTCCCGCATAATACATCCGACAAAACTTCGACATTAACATATGTATAATAATCTTCAGGATACATCTCTGATACGCCGGGGCAATAAACAATATCCACCCCTTCATTACGGGCAAATTTTAAGTCCATTTTAAAGTTCCTGGGATAACGCTTATAGTCCTCATTGGGGCCGAATTGACCCGGATTGACAAATATGCTTAATACAACAACATTGTTATCTTTTCTGGCCCGCCTGATCAAACTCAAATGGCCTTCATGAAGATATCCCATTGTCGGAACAAA
>CAZLTA010000135.1:0-4600 GCA_964562345.1 uncultured Planctomycetia bacterium | reverse complement strand
TGGAGCGTTATTAGACATTGAGCTTGATGATACGGTGCTTGAGCAGGCATGGGTTGCTGCTACAACTATGACTCTTGATATGGATAGGATGGTCACTTTATTAAATTCTACGAATGTTTCAAACAGAATTGGTTTAGGTAAAATGTTAACTGCGTTATACGATAGCCAGGAGAGAATGCTTTCCAGTATTTATGATCCTGCACGCGAATGCTATATTCAATTTTTGGATGCTTTATTACCTGGTAATTGGAAAAAGTTGAACTATCAAGAGATAGGCAGTGCTGTTATTGAGCGGTTGAAAGGAAATGATTTGACAGTTTATGATAAATTCTTGGTTTTTAGCTCTGTTCTATTCCCATATTTCCTGAGTTTTCATATTGATGATGGAATTATTGATGCAAGTAAGGCTTTAGAGTTGGGGTATTGTCCGCTTGGCGGAGGGACACAGCGAGAAAAAGATGTCAATCCTAACGAAGGTAAAAATATATTATGGTATGTTTTGGCCTTGAGTACATCTATGATGCAGTCAGGTAATAGCTCTGATTTTGTAAATTTTTTATCTGGGATTTATGACAGCGTCAATCATAAATCTATAGACTTAAGCATTGCAGAGCTGGACGATCAGCTAAAAGAGTATAATCAGGATCACAATAGGGCAGTTCTTAGTGCTATCGATTTTAAATCTCCCGCTAGTGGTTTTTATAACATTTTATCTCAGATAGGACATTTTGGCGATATTCTATAGATAGGTTTATTCCCCCTAATATATAAAAACTTATTAATAAATTTGACAAAGGGGTTATTATGTGGTTTATTTATTAGTAGGAGGGGGAGATGAAAAGGAAGCAGTGTATTGAAGGTAGGATAGATTTAAATCTTAAGGATGTTCAAAAGAAAGAAATTAAGCTTTTTGCTTCGGGAATACGTGTTGTGGTTGAAAAAGTCAATAAACCCGAAATCTGTCCTAATTGCGGAACTCTCTCTGATAAAATCTATGAACGCAGAAAACAGATAATTTTGGATAAGCCTAAAAGCGATAAAAAGGTTGAAATAGAGCTGAATAAAAGAAGGTTTATATGCTTTAACAATAGATGCCCTGTTAAGACATTTACCGAGCAGATTGAAGGCCTTGCTTTCGGTAAAAGATATACTCAGGCATTTGAGAGTTTTTTAAAGGATTTGGTCATACGCAAAGGATATATATCTGCTCAGCATATACTGGAAGAAAAATACAGCCTTTGCTTGAGTTTGACGACTTTGTTCTATCTGGATTGTCGTAACCGATAGTTTGAATTTCTCTATTTTATCCACACTGTAACATTTCTTCTTGACTATTAAGATGATATAAAGTATATATATTTGAATATGTCACAGGTAAGTTTAGAAAGTGTAAGTAAAGTTTACTCCGGGGAAGTCCTGGCTGTTGATGATTTTTCGTTGGAAATTGAACACGGAGAGTTTGCTGTAATTTTAGGCCCCTCCGGCTGCGGCAAATCTACTACCCTTCGGATGATAGCCGGTTTGGAAGAAATAACATCCGGTGAAATTTGTATAGGAGATAGGGTGGTTAATGATGTCCCTTCCAAAGATAGAGATATAGCAATGGTCTTTCAGAATTACGCTCTGTATCCCCATATGACCGTATATGAAAATATGTCTTTTGGCTTGAGATTGAGAAAATATCCCAAAAGTGAAATAGATAAGAGAGTTAACGAAGCAGCAGAAATACTCAGTATAAAACATCTTTTAAAAAGGCGCCCCAAGGAGATTTCAGGCGGCGAAAAACAAAGAGTTGCTGTAGGCAGAGCTATCGTAAGAAAACCGCTGGTCTTTTTATTCGACGAGCCTTTAAGTAATCTGGATGCCAAGCTGCGCGTACAGATGCGTATCGAGTTAAATAAGCTTCATAAAAGGCTGCAATCTACCATGATTTATGTTACTCATGACCAGATTGAGGCTATGACTCTGGGTGAAAAGATAGTGGTTATGAAAGACGGCCATATTCAGCAGATTGCAAATCCTCATATTCTTTATGATAAGCCTGTCAATAAATTTGTTGCCGGTTTTATCGGCACCCCTCCGATGAACTTCCTAAATGGCAAGATTATTAAAAAAAACAGCAAGTTTTATTTTGATTCCGGGAGTTTACAGGTAAAAATAGTTGATGATATGGCGGTATATATCAAGGATTATCTCTGGAAAGAAATTGTTTTTGGCATTCGTCCCGAGGATATTTATGACAAGCTGTTTGTTTCAGAGGCGCCTCCGGAAAATATTGTGCATGTAAATGTTGAAGTTGTAGAGCCTATGGGGAGTGAGGTTTATTTATATTTGAATTCAGGAGATTTTTCTTTTATCGCTAAAGTCGCCGGGCACGAACAGGTTGAACCCGGGCAGGATTTAGAAGTTGTCTTTGACATGAGCAGAATTCATTTTTTTGACAAAGATACTGAAAAAGTTATTATTTGACGTTTGAATGGATAATATAAATGCGAGAAAGAATTTCTTTATCTTTCTGGCCATTCTTTTCCAGGTAGTATCTATTTCAGTAGTTTTCTTTTTTTTTCAAAACACCAGTTTCCATTTCCCGTTCTTAGTACTTTTGGTTTTTTCGGCATCTTTTTTTATCCTTATGCGTTTTGAAGCGGGGCTGGTGTTTTATATCATAGAAATGTCGTTTCTAAGTTTGTTTTTTTTAGCTGTTAAATATCCTTATCCATTCCGGCTGTATTATTTATTATTGGCAGTTATGCTGGGTATAAGATACTCTCTATATAAAAGGAAGCGTCAAAAGCAGCTTGATTCTTTAAATCTGGGGCTTGAATCCTTAAAAGAAACTTCCAATATCAATAATGCGCAGTATCTGGAATTACTTAAGATAAATGAGGCTCTGGAGAAGAAAATTTACAGGTTTACGGATTTAAGAAAATTTTCCGAAGACATAATTGCAAATTTGGATTTAAATGAATTGCTGAATATCATAACAAAGAAAGCTCTGGAAATAATAGGGAGAGGAGATGTTTGTGTAATATATTTGTTCGACCATAAGAATGAAATACTAAATCTTGCCAGTTCATATATTTTATCTTCAAAAACAAAAGTCAGGGCTAAAAAGGGTGACCCCTGCGAATATTGGGTTTTCAGGCAAAGAGTGCCTTTAATCTTGACAGATATACTTAGAGATTTCAGATTTGATTCCGAGGAAGTTTTTTCATATGGAAGGGAATTCAGGTCTCTTATTTCATCGCCTATAATTTCAAGAAATAAATTATTGGGAGTTCTCAGAATAGACAGTAATGTGCCTGATGAGTTTATAGCTGATGATTTGCGTCTTCTGGATATTATAGCAGCACTGTCTGCTATAGCGGTTGATAATGCTTTTCTTTTTCAGAGAATGGAGGAACTTGCAATTCATGACAGCCTGACCGGTTTTTACTTGAGGCGTGAATTTTTGAATTTGTTTAATAAAAGAATCAGTCAGGCCGGAAATGAAGGCGGGTGCTTTGCTGTTTTGATGATGGATATAGATGATTTTAAAAACTGTAATGACAATTTCGGCCATATTACAGGAGACCTGGTATTAAAAAATATTGCCCGCATTATTAAATCCAGCCTTGTGAAGGAAGAATATGCCTGCAGGTACGGAGGAGAGGAGTTTTTAATTCTTCTTGACGGTAAAGATAAAGACAAAATTAAACAGCGCGCGGAGTTAATCAGGGAAAGAATAAAAAACAGCCAGCTTCGAATAAGAAGGCAGCTGGTCAATGTTACGGTTACGATAGGGATTGCTTTTTATCCGGAGGACGGTAAGGGTAGTTCTGAGCTGATAGAAGTATCTGATGGGATGCTCTATCGGGGTAAAAGAACAGGTAAAAATAAAGTTGTCTATGAATGAACTTTTATTGTTATTAAACCTCCTTGTATTGCTGCTGTTTGTAAAAAACAGTAAATTGAGATTGTTATTATCAAGTGCACTGTTTATCCCGGTGTTGTTTTTAGGGCATTTGAATTTAAATGCACTTTTCGCCTGGGTATTTGTTTATATGGGAATTTTCGTTTTGGATTATATGAATCAGAATTTAATTTTTAAGGAAACTGAGGATTTAAAATTGAAACACAATAATACAAAAGGACATCTCGCAAAGAGTGAAACTAATTTAATCGAAATGGAGAAATTCAATAGACATATCCAAATGGAGGTAACGAAAATTACAGGATTTTTTGAAATCAGCAAGGAACTCACCAAGGTAATGTACCTGCAGCAGCTGGCTCCGGTTGTTGCAGACATTGTCAAAGGAGGATTTGATATTGCCTCTCTGGGGATTCTGATTTTTGACGAAAATAAGATCCATAATATTTTAATTTATCCGGATAAAAATATAGTTGATTTTAAGGAAAACATAGAATGCCCCTTTGATATAGACCAGGAAAAGATTATCAGCAATGAGGAATCAGGGTTTTACGATGGAGAGGATTTCAAGCCGTTACTGGTAAAACTTGGCTATACGGCACCCCGGGATGATATGTATATAATTCCTCTGATTCTGGAAGGCAGGATAAACGGGATTTTGATGCTGGAAGATTTGGATGAAGATAAAAC
>CAZLTA010000134.1:0-4664 GCA_964562345.1 uncultured Planctomycetia bacterium | reverse complement strand
ATTAACCTGCTCAATGAAATATTTAGATTGGTTCATACCCTGAAAAGTTCTGCTGCGCTTGAAAAATATGATGATATGCGGGATATTCTGCATGAGATGGAAGATGTTTTGGATAAAATAAATAATCATGCGATGGAATTGAGCAAAGAAGTTTTAGGTGTTTTTCATGTTTGCATTGAAAAGATTCAGAATATTGTTGTAACAGGTTCGGGAAGAAGGGAAAACGTAGCTGATGTTTTAGATTTAATCAAAAAATTGAAACCGTCTTTTAAGGAAACAAATATGTCCGAACAGTTTAAGGAAGAACCTGAGCAGAGAGAAGATTTAACTACGGCTATTTCTATAGTGAACAAGCTTTCCCAAGAATTTTTAAATGGACTACCTCTTTTCGAAATAGTTATTACTTTCGAAGATGGAGATTTGATGAAGGCAGCAAGGGCTTGTTTAGTTTATAACAATTGCTTGGAGATTGGAGAAGTTTTTATGACGATTCCTGCTGTAGACATTGTAAGTACGAATTGGATGGACAATATGGATAAATTCAGAATGTTTGTCTTTAGTTCCAGGGAGAGCGGGGAAATAAAACAAATTATAAATCCTGGGGGAGTCAAACTGATTGATGTATCACAAATTCGGAAGGAAGATTTAGAAAAAGTTATTAAAGAGAAAAATAATATTAAGAATGATTTTGAAAAAGATAACGGCCAAGCTCGTTCTACCATAAGAATAAATATTGAGCAGATGGATGGATATATTGCGAAACTCAAGGAACTTAATATGGACCAGATAAGGTTTTCTCAGATAACTTCGAGTTTAAAAACGGCTGGAATAAATTCGGATTTAATAATGAGCTTGGAAGAAAGAGTCTCTTATTTAGAGAAACATGTCGAGGATTTAGTGAGAATATCCCTTTATTTTGTAAGTCAGCCTTTGGATCTCATTTTTAGAAGGCTGGGAAGATTGGTTAGGAATTTATCCCAGGAACAGGGCAAAGAAGTAGTTTTTAAAGCCAGTGGTAAACATACCATGCTTGATAAAGATGTCGTCAATTATATTGTAGAGCTTTTAGTCCATATTATCCGCAACTCTGTTGACCACGGAATCGAATTACCTGAAGAACGATTGGCAGCTGGTAAATCGAAAGTAGGAAAAATTACTCTCTCAATATATATTGCTGATGATAATTTGATTATTCAAATAGGCGATGATGGAAGAGGTTTGAACATCCCGCTTATAAAAGAAATTGCGTTAAATAGAGGGATAGTTACTTTTAAAGAAGCTGAAGAAATGAGCGAAGAAGAATTTGTTAACCTAATTTTTAAGGCAGGATTTTCCACTAAAATAGATGTGAGTCAAATTTCAGGAAGAGGTGTAGGTATGGATGTTGTTTCTGATGTAATAAAAAAATTGAATGGGAATATTAGTTGCCAGTCTGAACAAAATAAAGGAGTTATGTTTATTCTTAAAATTCCTCTTTCGGTCTGCCAAAAAAAACAAAGGGAAATTATTAATATGTGAATAATATCAGAATATAAAGTCAGGAATTATTGAGTGTGAATATATAATGCAAGAAAGAGGAGATACATATGGAAGAAGATAAGAAGACAATATTGATTGTTGATGATTCAGTTTATCTAATCAATAAGCTTAAAGCTATATTTGAGAGAAATGGTTTTAAAGCCATAGGGATTACTAACGGAATAGAAGCTATTAGGCAATACCCCCTTTTACATCCAGTTCTTGTAACAATGGATATTGTTATGCCTGATATGAGTGGGTTGGAAGTCATTGAAGAGCTAAAAAAAATAGATCCTGAAGTCAAAGTAGTTGTTATAAGTTCAATAGGTATGAAGGAAAAAATAATGGCGGCGGTGAGATTAGGGGCTAAAAATTTCATACTTAAGCCGTTCTCTGGACAGAAAGTGATGGAGATAGTTAATCAAATACTCGGAGCGAAAAGTTGAAATGTGAATTTGTTAATTCAGTAATACATGCTTTAAAAGAAACACTGGTGTCTCTATCTTCTGAATTTGACAAAATTGAAATAAAGGATATTTTTATCAAAGATGAAATGTTTACCCAATCTCCTGTAGTGGTAAAAATAAAATTTGGAGGCGGACTTAACGGTATGGTTGTAATGAGCATGGATTTACAAACAGCTGTTAATCTTGCAGATTTGCTTCTTGTTGCCGATGGGTCCTATGCTGAAGGATTTACCGATATTGCGCAAAGTTCAATTAAAGAAGTAGCTAATATGTTTGCAGGCCAGGTAGCGATGCTTCTATCGGATGGCAGGCCGGAGATAAATATACAGCCGCCGCAGTTGAGTTTTGGTAAAAAGTTTAAGGTCAGCAGTTTTTCTTGTCCTTTTCCAAGTTCTTTGTTTTTAAATATTCCTGCAGGGCTTTTAGAAATGGACATTTCTTTAACCGAAGTTGAACGAGAAAAGCAATCAATTTAAAGTCCGGGGAATGGAGGAGATAGTGTGAAATGCAGTAAGTGCGGCAGCGAAAATAAAAATGGAAGAAAGCACTGTTGGAAATGCGGTGAAATGTTAAGGATTATTTGTACTGTTTGTGGTTTTGAGAATGAAACAGATGCTCTATTTTGCGGCGGCTGCGGGAAAAAATTGGGGGAAGAGGATAGAATTCCTTTTGATGTTAAAACACAAGATTCTCCTTCAGATGATATAAAAGAGGAAGGGATAACGAATATTGATACGGGTAAAATATTTTCTGCAGATGGAGAAGAGAAATCGGGGATTTTGAAAGACGAAGGGAAGAAGATGCCTGTTGAAGAGTCAGAAGAAAATAGAGAGAAGGAAGATGTATCTTCACTGCAAATGTCTCAAGAGGAGATAGAAAAATTATTTAAAGAAAATGAAAAAGAGGATAATAAAAAAGAAGTAACTCAGGAGAAAAAAGATATAGATATTGAATCAAATGAATGTGGGAGCAGGCATGTAGGCAAGCATTCTTCTTCCCGGCTTGATGCTCCAATAACGCAGGATGAGTTGGATAAAATGCTTGAGGGATATAAAAAGAAACATGGTATTAAATAATTATATATTGCGGAGAGAGTTGTGAAATAAGGTAAAGAATATGGCCGAGGATTTCAAAGAAAATAAAGGCAGGATATTGGGAGCGTTTATGGTAGAGAAAGGGTTTATCCATAAAGAAGCTCTTGATACCGCTTTAAGTATGCGTGAAAAGGATGAATTTTTACAGGAGGTATTGGTAAGATTAAAATTAGTCAGTGAAGAGGATATCGTAAATTTTCTCGGGCGTGAGTTTGATATGCCGACGGTGTTTAAATTAGAGGATTCTAAAATAGATCCCAACATAGTGAGATTGTTGGAAGAGCCAAGAGCTAAAAAAAGTTGTGCTATTCCTTTATTTAAAATAGAAGATGAGCTAATTATAGCTTTGTCTAATCCCTTGGATAATACAGTATCAGAAAGCTTACAGCTTGCTACTGGCTTAGAGATAATTCCTCTTATTAGTTCCGTTTCGCAGATAAAGAGTGCTATTGAGAATTATTATAAAGCTGTGGATGATATTGCAGAAACAAAAGAAGAAGCAGAGAGTTTTGATTCTACCGTCATCAATCTTGATTTAACTATGTCAAAAGATGAAAATGAATTTGTACGAATAGTCAATTTGCTGATTAAACAAGCGGTTCAAGAAAAATGCAGTGATATTCATATTGAGGGACAAGAGGATGGTGTATATATAAGATTTAGAGATGCAGGCTTTCTCAAAGATGTGAAGAAATTTCCCCGCAGGTACCATTCTAATATAACCTCCAGGATTAAAATTATGGCTAATTTAGATATCACTGAAAAAAGGAAGCCTCAAGACGGCCGAATTCAAATTAGAGCGGCATATAGAGATTTGGACCTAAGGGTTTCTTGTTTCCCGACTATTAACGGAGAAAAAATAGTAATGAGACTTTTAGATAAAACAAATGTGTTGATTAAATTACATCAGCTTGGTTTTTCTCCGAGGGTAGTAAAGAAAATGGAAGTTTTAGTTAAACAGTCTTACGGTATGATACTTATAACCGGCCCGACGGGAAGCGGCAAGAGTACAACTCTTTACGCGGCATTAAATAGTATAAATACCAGAGAGAAAAATATTATTACGGTGGAAGACCCTGTAGAATATAAGCTAAGCGGAATAAATCAGGCGCAAGTTGACATAAAGGCTGGATTCAGCTTTGCTGTAGGATTGCGTTCAATACTCAGACAAGACCCGGATGTTATTATGATTGGTGAAATAAGAGATGAAGAAACAGCAAATATGGCTGTCCATGCTGCTCTTACAGGTCATCTTGTTTTTTCAACATTACATACCAATGATGCTCCGGGAGCAATAACTCGATTGATAGATATGGGGATAGAACCTTTTATGATATCGGCCAGTTTGATTGGAGTAATTGCTCAAAGGCTAATCCGCACACTTTGTCCTTCTTGCCGCAAGCCGTTTAGAATGCCTGATGAAATGAAGAAAAGATTTTCTTTCGAAAATGTTAAAAAAGAATTGGTTCTTTATAAAGGACAGGGCTGCCGGTTGTGCAAAGGAACTGGGTATAAAGGGCGGAGTTTAATAAATGAGTTGATAGTGGTTAATGAAAAGATAAAAACGATGATTCAGAAAGGATGT
>CAZLTA010000133.1:0-4709 GCA_964562345.1 uncultured Planctomycetia bacterium | reverse complement strand
TTAAAAGAAATATTGAGAAGCTGATAGTTGGATGTTATGATTGACAGAGAGAAAAATTGGAAAATACAATGATATACTATTCAAAAATAAGAAAGAAAATATTACCTTTTATATTTATTCTCTTTTTAACACCTTTTGCTATTGCTGATGAAGCGGTGGATTATGCTTCTTTGAAGCAGAGCTTTGAAGACGGATTTTATAGTTTGACTCTGAATGCTGACGAGGGGTTTTTAAAAAGATATCCGGAGTCTTCTTTTAAAGAAGATGTGATTTTGATAAAAGGCTTGTCGTTGTTTAACCTTAAAAAATATCCTCAGGCGGCAGAGGTTTTAAAATCTCTCCAAAATTCTAAAAATCTTCGAATCAAAGGTCAGGCTTATTTTTATCTTGCCAAACTGTACCGTCTGAGCTCTGAAGTTGATAAAGCAATAGAGTTATATAATTATCTTATTCAGAACTCAGAAGATAAAAAGCTGCTTCCTTTGGCTCATTATGAGCTGGGCAGATTGTACTTTGATGAGAAAAAATACGACTCCGCTGTTAAAGCCTGGCAGAGTATATTGGAAAAAGAATTGCCTGAAAATATCAGAGTAAGTTTGGTTCAGGATATAATCCTGGCGTATTTTAAGCTTAATGATATAGACCAGGCAGAGGCCGTCATTAAGAAATATTTACAGGTTAATGAAGCGGTTTTTTCCTATTTCAGCGCCGATGTGGAATTTTTAAAAGGAAATTACACGAGCAGTCTGGACAAATTTAATAAAATAATAAATTCCGATTTCCCTGCGCTGTGGAAACAGCGGGGAAGGCTGGGTAAGGTACATGTACTTATCGGGCTTGAGAAATATAAAGATGCAGAAGAGGCTTTGTCTGCTTTAGAAGAAGGGCGGCTGAAGGAGCTGGATGAGGAATTCTACTATTTAAAAGCTTTTTTGTTTTATAAAAAATCCGAATTTTCTCCTGCAATAAGGTATTATCAAAAATTCATATCTAAATTCAAGAATTCAGATTGGACCCAGAAGGCTTTTCTGGAACTGATAGATTGTTTTTATAATCTTAACAAGTTTAAGCTTGCGGAAAGAACTGCTGAGAAATTTTTCAATACCTACCCCGGCGCCGCTTTTGAAGATCAAATACATCATGTCCTGGGCTGGGTATATTATAAAGAAGGCAGCCTCGAGAAGGCTATCCAGGAGTTTGAATGGGCTGCCCAGAACAGCAGGGATGTAGATTTAAAAATCAACTCTTTATGCAGGGTCGGGGATATATTGTCTGAACAGGGCAGATTTGACGAAGCTATGGAGCAGTATAATATTGTTCTCAAAAATTATCCCAATTCGCTTTACGCAGAATATGCACAGACTCAGCTTGGAATTTATCTTTTGGGGGAAAAAGACTATGAAGCAGCGATTTTAGCCTTACGGGCGGCATTGAAAAATTTCCCTCAATCATCTCTTTTGGATAAGGTTCATTTTCATCTCGCCCTGGCGTATTTTAAAAAAAGAGATTTCAAACTAGCGCTGGATGAAATAAATACTTTGTTAACATCTTTTCCCTCCTCGGCTTTAAAAAACAAGGCTTTACTGCAGAAAGCGGTATTATTGTATAACCTGGGATATTATCAGGAGGTTAAAAAATTAATTACAGAAACCGAGACTTTGCGCAATATAGACTACGCCCATTTTATTTTGGCCAAGGTATATATTGAAGAGAAACAATATCAGCTGGCCGGGAAAGAATATGACTGGCTGCAGGAAAACCTGAAAGACCAGAAACTGCTCCCTTACTTATACCTGCAGACAGGCGAGCTGGAATTTTACCTGAAACAATGGGACATGGCTCATGCAAATTTTCAAAACGCCTATCAGACTACCGGAGAAACAGAGGTTAAAGAACAGGCGCTTTACTGGCAGGCCTGGTGCTATTATAATAAAGACAAGCTGGATGAAGCGCTGGATATTTTTACCCAGCTTCTGGATTCCAAAACGCTTTCTGAAGAAGCCGGATATAATTCTGCGCTGGTTTTAAATGCCCAGGGCAAAGGAGAAAGGGCGGTAGAAATTCTAAAAAGTATTGCCGCAGGCAAGGGCAGATTTAAAAGGCTGGCGGAGCTTAAACTGGGGGATATTTTCAGAAATTTCAAGGACTATGACAGCGCTGTAAAACAATATAAGGCATTGGAGAAAACGCCGTATGACATAATTGCTGCCGAGGCTAGTTTTAAAATAGGAGAAATATATGAGACAGAGGGGAATAATGATGAGGCAGTACTTCAATATTTAAGTTTAGGCGCGCTTTATAATTCCGGCATATCTTTTGTCAATAAAGCCCGGATACGATGCGGCAGGCTTTTAGAGAATGCCGGGAGATTTGATGAGGCGGAAAAGGTTTATAACGAAATTTCCTCTGCCGGCGGTGAAGAGGCGATTTATGCCCGGGAGAGATTGAAACAGTTAAACAAATTAAAGTTGAGGAGGTAGAAAGATGTGGGAGATAATTCAGAAGGGCGGTCCTTTAATGTATTTAATCCTTTTATGCTCAATTGTTTCTTTCACGGTAATCATTGAACGTTTCATCACTCTGAATCGTATCAAGATTGATGTGTCAGCTTTTATGGCTAATATCTTAGATGCTGTGCGGCGGAATAGGATTATGGGTGCAATTGAAACTTGCGACCGTACTCCGAGCCCGGTTGCAAGTATTATTAAAGCGGGACTTTTAAAACAATCTGCAAGCCGGCAGGAAATTAAAGAGGCGATGGAGGAGACAGCTTTGGTTGAAGTGCCGAAGCTTGAGAAAAATCTGAATATCCTTGCTACGCTTGCTCATGTAACCCCATTGATTGGTTTGCTGGGAACTGTAACAGGAATGATTCAGGCTTTTCAGGTAATAGAGGCGAAGGCCGGCGCTTTGAATCCGGTAAGTCCCGGAGATTTAGCCGGAGGGATATGGGAGGCTCTCTCGACGACCGTAGGAGGGCTTTTAGTGGCAATCCCGACGCTGGTAGCGTATAACTTTCTGGTTACTAAAGTAGACGGTTTTGTAATAAACATGGAACGCGCAGCAACAGAGTTGGTTCAAGTTGTAAAAGGAGAAAGATAAATGAAAACCAGAGGCGGAGGTTTTAAATCCGGAGTATTTAATATCCCGCGCAAAACATGTCTTTTAAAAGGCGACTTAGATATGACTCCTTTGATAGATTGTGTTTTTTTGCTGCTTATATTCTTTATGCTTTCTTCTTCTTTTGTCAGGCCTGCAGGTATTAATGTAAATCTTCCCAAAACAGTTACCGCTGATATCCTGCAGGAAGAAAAATTTGTAATAATTGTCAGTGCAGATGACGTTATTTATTTGAATGACACCCCGCTTACCATCGAAGAGCTTAAAGCAATATTAAAGGAGAAGAAAGACACAATAGATTCTTTGCTCATCAAATCAGACAAGGCAGCTTCTTTAGGAAAAATAGTGGAAATCTGGGATATTTGCAGGGAGTTGGGTATTGAGAAGTTAAACATAGCGACTCTTCAGGCAAAAAAAGAGTGAAAACGTTATTAACCGCATTTTCAATATCTTGCCTTTGGCACTCGGTGTTTCTGTTTTTCATTCAAGCCGAACTGCCTCAGGTTGAGAGTTATCAAAATAATCCCAAAATGAGATTCTTGGGAGAGGTGTTTCAGAGCATTAGGCCGCATCTGAAAGGATTAGAATCCCGTAAAGAAATGTTTTTGGGGGATTTGGTCTTCAGTTTTAAGAGAGATTCAACTATGCGAAATCCGGTATTGATTCCTGTTATTACCCCTCAGCCTGTTAAAACGATAGAGATACCCTTGGAATTACAAAAGAGGCCTTTAGACAAAAAAGATATTAAAGAATATAATCTGCTTTCTGAGGGTGCAGATTCTGATTTAAACGGCAGCGTTGAGCTGGACAAATATTCTAATCCTATAATAGTAAGGAGAAAATTTATTACAGGAGAACTGATGCAGGATTTTAAAAACTGGTTTAAGTTAAAATCGCAGACTTTTTATTCACCGGCAAAGCGGGATATCTTAATCAATTAGTATGGCATTGGATCTAAGTTTAATCATGGGATTGTTTTTAGGTGTTCCCTTAGGAGGGGTGATAGTTTATTGGCTGTTTTCCTCCTGGGGGGGTGAAAAACATATTAAGAAAGAAGGAAGAATCTGGGAGTGTGAGTTCTGCGCAGGCGTTTATTCAACAGATGGTGAAGAAGATATAAGCAAATGCCCTTTCTGCGGCAGTTATAATAAAATCAGGGAATCGTAAACAAAAAAGTTTTGGCTTGTATATTTAAACTGAATGAGAGAAAATATAACCAAAAGAGCAAGGAGATTAAATACAAATGATAACGAAAGTCGGAATTGTAGCTGGTGAAATCTGGAGCTATCTCGAACAAAATGGCCAGGTTCTGCTTCCGGAGCTTGTATCTAATATCGAACATCCCAGGGATACTATTTTAATGAGCTTAGGCTGGCTGGCGAGAGAAGGGCATGTAATACTGGAAACCAGAGACAATAGCTATTTAATTAGCCTGAGAAAGTAAGCGCCCATCTTTATTTATTTTCAATACCACAATAATAGCAATAGTATTGTTATATTATGCTGTAGTTAAATAGAAGTAAGAAAAAATGATAAAATACTTGACAAATTAGATATTGAGGTATAAAAGTAAGTTAAATTAAGTATAG